>NZ_CP040331.1:300000-492102 GCF_005576615.1 Natrinema versiforme | reverse complement strand
TCCCGACAGGCCGAATCATCTACTTGGGGGTGGAAGCGGGCTGTCGATGACATCCATCCGATCTGGGGCATCGGACCCACCACAACCCGAGTCGATCCAACGTCAGAGGCACGGTCATCGTCACGTACCCACCAGAGGTCCACACGGTGCTTTTTACATACTGTTCTTTAAATACGAAGCCGCGGCCAACGCTGGCGATGCTTACCGATCGACAGGAGGACCTCCTCGTCGCAGTCGCACTGACCGAGTTCTCAGTCCACTACGAAGACGCCAATCCCGAACTCGCCGAATGGGCGTGGCAGCAGGCTGCCGATCGCCTTGTTGATCACGATGTCGGCCCGCCGAGGCCGTCGGCGCACTCGAGATTGGATCCTAAGAGTGCGGTAAATGAACAGTCGTAATAGACATATATACTGAATAACGATTAGCTGAGAAATGGGCGAGTCAAAGATTGAACAAACAGGACGGTCACCTGGGGTGTTCGCGTGCTGAGTGTGATGGTACCCTCATTTACCATGAGTACAGGAGCGCTGTTAGCGATGCTTGGACTCGGGGTATTTGCGGCTCTAATTCTCTCTGTGATGTCTTATACAGCACAGAGGTTCACTGAGTATTACGTCTGCGAAGAGTGTGGAGACGATGTCTCCGAATTTGAGGCAACGAATAATCCAGACCCAGAGGGTGGGGGTGAGGTCTGGTACTGCACAGACTGCTCAGCGAAAATTGATACCTAACCGCAATCCGTTCGCTTTGGGGATCACACCCGCTCGGCGCCTGATTGTCTCGAGAAGACCTCAAAAGGCCGCCCGGATGGGCCAAGGGGGATGGCCGCCGGGCGGATACGGGACATGGTTGGGGTTCGGGTGCTGATGCCGTGTCGCGTGGTGGGGAACGCGACAGTGAATATGTTCGCCTTGGCCTATATCAACGCCGCCCCGATTCCGAGTGAGCAAGAATCGTCCCACTGGCCATGTAGAAATTCCGCCAGCGACCGACGAATAGACAGCGAAGCGATCAACTATTTTGCCCGGTAACAGCGCTGTTCCCCCACTACGTGGCCAATAGAATTAATTGGTTAGAGTATTGAGGTTCTGATAGCGAGAGATAGGGACCTGGTCGTCGATTCACCAGATCCGCTCCGAGACATCGCTCTCGCTATACTGAGGTCGGCTCACCGAACATCAAGTGGTCCCGATATCAGACCAATCACCACCTACCAGACACACTACCAAGGGAGGAAGGTTCCAACGTCGGCCTCTGGCCGGCGCTTCTCAAAGTGCCTATCGGATACGGAACAGTGGCCACGAGATTGATAAAGAGATAGTAACTGCGTTGATCTGGCGAGGAAATCGGTTGTTGCCAAACACCTGTCTGACATCACCCTTGCCCTCCAGTTTCTACTCACTGGGTCCTGAGTTTTATCAAGGAAGCCACGGCCAACGCCGGCGATGCTTACCGATCGACAGGAGAACCTCCTAGTCGCCGTCGCACTGGCCGAGTTCAGCGTCTACTACGAGCGAGCCGATTCCGAATCTCACGACGAGCGTGGCAGCTCGCAGCGAACTACCTCGTTGATTACGACGCTGAGCCGCTCGAGGCTGCCGACACACTCGAGGGAGCGCTCGAGCGACTCCGTTACAGTAGCTAGTAGCACGCTTTCTTTATTCAGAAGATCGCTCGAAAATCGCGTTACGTACAGGAGAAACGGATATCGTTCAGTACGACAAAATATTTACCTATACGGGCAGGACATCGCTTCATGTGTTCATTAATTTTCTATGACATACCTAGCGTTATAATCGCACTACTTGGTGTCCCACTCTTGCTAATTGGGGGATGGTTAGGAATAGATACTATCGCAAGAATGCATAGGCTGAGATCTAATACAACCCAGACTGGCGGGGAGGGCATGGCTATAATAATTGTTTTGTGTAGTGTATTCGCTGGATTGGCCGCCATTCTGTTCGGTATTTGGTGCGTGAAGGAAAATAAATTCAAACACCCGATGGCAGTATACTCTGGCCTCCTTACCGTTGGGTTCCTCAAATTGATCGAGATAGTAGAGTTCATCGAGACATTGAGATACGATGCTATTGTACAGCTGTTAACACTCTCCATAGCAGTACTGGTTTGGTGTCTTCTCTGGGGTATTGAACTGCGCTGGGAGATGAGTTTTTCTCAGCAGATGGACCAATGATGGACTAAAACGATGAACTCCGTCTGCTACATTCGTCTACAGAGTTACCGAATCACCCAACTCATCTTCAACCGGACTTCTGAATAAAGAAATCACGCTACCAACTACTGGTTGCAAGCGTCCCTCTGGTTTGCTGTATCTGGCTCAGGTATCAATTTCGAGTAAGTCGTCTCGCCGATTGCGGAGCGTGTTCGGTGATGTGCCTGCGATATCGGCGATCTGCTGTTGCGAGAGACACAAGCCGACGCCCTGGGCAGCGAGATAGAGACAGCCCGCTGCGACGCCACTCGGCCGGTAGCCGATCGTCAGTCCGCGTTCGCGTGCCTGCTGTGCGAGCTCGAGTGCTCGTCGACGCACGTGGTCCGGAACCTCGAGTTCTGTCGCAAGCCTCGGAATCCGATCCGTTGCTGCAATCGGCTGTGCCGGTAACTCGAGTTCGACGTTCATCGCGTTGTAGGCAGTGGTGAGTCTCTGCTGATCACAGCGTGCACAGGCTGTGACTTCGGCCCGTGATCGTCCGAGTCCGTTACACCGAACTGTTGCGTAGACACTGGCTGCGGCTACCGCCTCGAGCGATCGTCCGCGACAGAGCTGTTCGGACTGTGCTGTTCGGAACAGCGAACACGCCTGATCCCGGATACTCTGTGGGAGGCCGAGACTCGCGACGATCCGCCGGATTTCACTGAGACCGTAGGCGAGGTTCCGTTCGGCTTTCGACTGCCACCGAGCACGGGACTGTTCGCGACGGAGTCGGTTCAGGTGTCGACGCTTCGTACTCGAGAGGGTGTTTCCATTTCCGTCTCGCTTGTATCCAATCTCAGTGGAGAGGCCGCGATCGTGACGTGTCGGTGTCAACGGGGCGCCAGTCCGTCTCTTGGATCCCTGCTCGTCATATCGACCCCAGTCTGGTCCTCGGTCTAGGTGGGTGTCCTCGAGGATAAGGTCACAGTCCTCGCAGATCGTCTCACGATCAGTAGTTCGAACGCTGCCGCCACAGTCCGGGCAGTCAGTTGCAGTCGTTTGGACGTCTTGGTCGAACGCAGTCGTGTAGATGTCTCTTGTTACCATCGATAACTCCGAAGAGGACAACTGTCAGCCCCTTCGCCGTTTCTGGGGCAATAAACACAACTCTAACACCGGTCAGGATCGGTGTTTCTCGAGACACCGGACTCTTTGCGCGACACTTACTCAGATCCCGCAGCCAGCGCTGAGAGGAAGCTCTCATTCAGTCTCAGTGTCGATCGGTACTGCCTCGACGGTCACCGCTCGTGTCGACAACTCATAGCAATCTCCCAGCGCTGCTCGAGCGTGAGGTCGTTGCGCTCGAGGACTTGGCGGGAAGCCTGAACGAATTTCGGAACGTCGTCGCAGGCACTCACCACTGCTTTTGTCTTGTTGCAGTCGTAGAAGTCAGCTGCTCGTTCGATCGCATCTCGTCGGTATGCGTAGTCGCCGTCGGTCCTAATTCGCATACTCGTACACACGACCCCCGAAATCCTAGTTTTCGGCTCACTGAACGGCCCATTTCGGCCCAAAATAGGCGGAACGTGTTAGCTATCCAGAGAAGAATGGCGGCGAAAGCAATGGATTGACTCGAGATATGCACACGACGAGTTGCGGCTCGTGTGCATATTCGGGAAACGGATTCTGTCGACGTACAGCCCACAGGAGGGGGAGAGGATCAGCAGTAGTGAGTAAGCTTATACGACCGTATTTCAAGTCACCTAATAATGTCACTGGAGAATATTAGATGGAACCGTCTAGCTGTTATCTTGGGAGGACTGTGTTCATTTTTATTGGGGGTTTCTCTTCTTAGCGCGTATATATTAGAGCCAGAGATACCGCGTTTACTGTATATGTCTGCTCTCTTGATTCTGACTGGTATTGTACCGGTTGGGATTCTTGTGGCAACCATAGTACGGGGGATCCTTGTGCACTCTATAGATATCTTCCACAGGATTATTGATATTTTGTCCGATTATCGAATTCGTTCTATTAATTTTTGCAAATCAAATGTATCTGTAGTAGTTTTTGTCATGCTGTTCTTGTCATTAGTGTTAATTATATACACATACAAGGAAATGCCAAGCAGTTTTTCCAGTGGACTAATTGTAATCGTACCGGCAACAGTATACTACATATACACAGAATTTCTGGATCAACCCTCTGTTCTTATAACGTCAGAGGTAAATTCCACAGTTATACCTGTCACTGTTCCACTTCATAAGGAAGAATTAAAAGATTTTTTCAATAGAGGTTCTATTCGAGCAGGCCCTGATGCGGCTGGAAAATTTAACCCGGATAACTTCACTTTTGAAATTGAAGAAGGCGTAGAACTACAGCTAATCAAGAGAGGACCAATTCTCCGGCCCGTAGTGTTTCAGACTGTAGAATTAGAAAATGTCGGATCAGCAACCGCAGAGGATGCGATGATCGAATTTCGAGTTCTAGATATACCAATCGATAATAATACGTTCTACGGTAGATGGGTCACTCCAGATTCTCCACAACATTATGACCTTCTACCAGGACAATCCCATGAAGTATCATTCTCCAAAACGTACATAACTACACGTTTTTTCGCTGGCATGGGAATAGTGAATACATACCAGTATCCCTATGATAATATAGAAAGAGACCATTTCGCCTATCATCCCTCTATATCACCTGAGAAGGGACCAAGTGGCGCATTAGAATATTTGCCAATTTTCGATAGTGGAGACATTGATCCTCGGTTTTTCGTTCCGAAAGAAGAAGCAGAGAAAAACGACGTTATTGTAGAAACAGAGCAATGGAATGGGCGAGAAATAATATGGAATGACAAAAAGAATGACCGAGAATATGAAGTAGAGGCACGAGTACTGGCGGACAATTATCGATCTCCTTGGTGTGAAATAGAAACTATCTCTATACCGACTGGACCGATACTTGATGGTCTAACCAATGATAACTGGCATGAGGTATGGGAGAAGCCAATATACAAAGAACTACCTCCAGATATACAGGATTCAATACGTGAGTGGCAGCGTGACGGAATGGCCATAAATAGATATGCGAAAATATGATGAATATGGCATATATCCCCAATATATAACCTCTATCTTATAGCTGCCAAAATTTTGCCCTTCTTGTAAGAGAAATATCGTCTCCGTCTCGCTAATGCGGAGCAGTGCAGTGTATTTTGATGATGTGGCCAGGGCTCGTCCCCGGCCACCCCGCAGCGCGCGCCGATCGGGGACAGATTCGGGGCTATCACATGCTGAAAGCGACGAAATAAGGGGATTAGAATAGCGTTGCCACTGGCCGATCGACCGGTACAGCCAGTGCCAAGCCGCGCTCTTGCCGCGTTCACCGAGGTCGATCTGAGCCGAGCGGAACCGTGCCGGGTCCTTTCCGGCGTCCGTCCACAGCCGATAGGCCTCTTTCAACCGAGCCTCCACGTTCTCGACGCCCTGCAGTCGGAGTGTGACACGAGCCTCCTGTCGGTCGTCAACGTCGATGCCATGTTTTGCACACCACGCTACCAGCGCGCTCGTCGTCTCCTCGATCCCGCGCTCGGCAGCCTCGATTGCCTTCGCTCCGGCCTCGACGGCGCGGTGAGTCGCATCACGTGCCTGCTGAACGGCGTCGTGGACCATCTCGGCGACGTGGTTCGATCGAAGCGAGACCGAGCCGTATTCGGACTCGACCAACTCGGGAATCCGTTTCAGCTCCCGTCTCACGCTATCGACGTGGCGGCCGTGTTCCTCAGCGATATTCTGGGGAGACACCTGTCCTCCATCGGTGACTAACGTCTCGAGGGCTTCCCATTCGACGGGCGAAAGCCCATCCGAGAGGTGTTTCACGACGACGCTTTCCTGAGTCTCGCGTATCCGGGTAAGGTCCAGCGAGACGATGTTCACTTCCTGCTCTTCGGTCGGATTAAAGTAGGCATCGGGAACGAACGGCCCATGCCCATCGCCACGATCGTCGTCCGCGGGTGAACCGGAAGGCCAGCGTCGGCCATCACCGAACATACGGTCTCGTCCAGCTGGGCGATTAGGTCCTCGAGGAGCAGGGATACGCTATCGCGGAGACCGGCCGCCGTGGCATCGAGCACCAGTACTGGCAACACCAGATTAAGCAGTATTACGAATCTGATGATTTTGACGTGGAGACCGAGCATTCGGTGGGGCAAGAGTCGATCGACGTGTACGCGGAGCGCGGGGATGAAGCGGTCGCGATCGAGGTCGCACGGAGTGCTTGGCACGAGGTGGAAAACGTGAGGAAATGTCTGGATTACGGTGTGGACCAAGTGCGGGTCGCGTACCTGGAAGACAGTGTCAAGTATCAGGTGCGTGAGCAGGTCATGGAGGCGTTCGATGGTGTGCCGGATCGGGTGGAGTTCGTCCCGGTATCGGAGTTCACGTAGAACGAGATATTGAGGCGGTATGGCCACGATGGCGTTGTTGAAACCCGCAAGCGTCCATAGAGAGTCGAGAAACGCATGTGGTCGCGACTGCTGCGGATTTTGAGGCGATAAAACAACGCATTGATACCGCGATCTTTGCTGCTCTGTCACGAACTGCAGTAAATGCTCTACTTCATGTATTAGAACAAGACCTGAATCTCTGAGGGCACTTCTCCATAGATTTCTGTGAGCTGATTCTGTAGAGCTTCTCTCGCATTCGTTTCAAACTCGGATTCACTCGCGACGTCATCCATCTGGCGAACCGCATTCTTGACCCAAGGGTCATCGGTATCTAGTTCAGAATTATTGTGTATGTGGAAGAGCATATTTACATAGAACTCGAGTGTTTTCTGAATCGAGACTTCCTTATGTCCAAACCGTTCTCCAATCCGGTCTTCGATTGCACGTAGAATACCGTACTCATCGGCAACTTGTGAATCAGTAGCGAAGTGATATACTGTTTTATAGAATCCTTCCATCACTATATCGTCGACACTTTCGTTGGCGTCTGATTCGAACTGATCATCAAATATAGACTCAAAGAGTACGAACCATGGACCATACTGTTCCGCACTCACATCTTCGCTGATATTACCCAGCGTGTGGCTGAGAACGTTCGTATACAATACCACACGGTCGAACTCAGGCGTGTCTGCTTCCATTTGATCCGCAATTTCGCCCATCATTTCCAGGAGGTATTGAATAGAACTCTCAGCGTCCACCGGGAGATCAAAAGTTAGCTCTGATATGATATAGTTGGCCATCCACTGACTGAGAAGATTCACAACTCTGCTCTGGACATCAACTCGATCCTGAACAGTTCCCTCCGTGAGATCTGTAGTTGTGAATTTAGCGCGGAAGCTTTCATGCATATAGATGAAGTCTCCATCGGCACTGTCAGTCGGGACCGGAACGCCGGCATAAACAAGCTCGTTTAGAACATCCATTCTGATACCTCTGTCATCGGCAAGGGCGAAGAGCGGTTCAGACAGATCGATTATTTCCAACGCTCTCTGTTGTCGGAATTCGGATTCAGCAGCTCGCCAGGCGGTTCCCATGTTCCTAGCTACTGTCTGTAGTGCCGTAGGGTGATACTCATTGATATTTTTGAGAAGGGTCTCTCGCCGGGGAGTGGACTCCGTGACGACCGAGTCGAACCAAAACTCTTGGAATATGATGTCGATATATACATCGGGCGTGAGTTTCCAATAATCGTATTCGCTGTGCTGCACCACGTAACCGCTCATCTCAATCCGGACGAACTTCTCTAATGACCCGCGGGCGCGGTCGGGAATATCCGCAATATCAAAAAGAGTTGGCAGATCTGGCGCGTGGCGTACGCTCGCTAATGAGAGAAGCAGCATTTCGATGGTAATCCTGTCAACAGGGGCATCTCCACTCAACTGGTCGATCGCCCTCCTCAGCCTCCCGGTCAGAATATCTCGTTGAGACAGTCCGGACAGATCCTGTCCTTGCCGACATAGTATCGCCGCCTCTACGGCGACAAGCGGATTACCTTCGGCCTGCTGAACTATGTCCTGTTGTTCTTCATCAGTTAATTCAAACAAGTTGATGATAGTTTGGACCTGATCATCTGGGAGGGGAGTGAGTCGGTATGGGTTCTCAACAGCCGTGTTCTCCACCATATCCTTGAACTGGGCGCGACTGTGTTCCTGGCCCCCTTCACCACTCTGGGTCCAAGTTGCCTCCAACTGTGGAAGATATTCGTCGGTTGTCTCTATAATGAGTGCGTCAAAATATGGTGCCAGGGTACTCCCGAAGAGCTGTCGTATCTCTGTGGCACTTTTTTCTTGAGGATCGTATTTGTAGAATATGGCGAGTTTCGACTCATCGGAAGTACGTTCACGAAGATTTTGCTCAATAAACGCAGGGTCAGCGTTGGGGTTGATTACTCCTGTTTCAAATCCGTTTTCGGCCAGTGATTCACCAACACTGTACAAAAACGAAGACTTGCCAATCCCACGAGGGCCGTGCACTACTAGGCATGACGATCCCTCAGTTGAAGCAGTCAGTGATTCAGTTACCTTCTCAACTTCAGAGGGCCGTAACGAGGATGACCCGATTGCATCCAGAACACGGTTTCTTTCTGCAGCAGGGATGTTGGCGTCTGAAAGCCTCTTACGCTGTGCACGCTTTTCACCCCTGACTAAGCCCCCCAGGTCGACTACCCCTGTACTCGTGAAGAACTCGACGTTCTCCTCAAGGGAATCTAGTCGTGACTCGAACTCTTCGAGTTCATCCATGTTCTGTTGTATGTCTGACCTTAACGAAGAAACGTCGGCGAGATCTTCTGCATCGAGTTTAGCCAGTTGGTCGAAAACATCGCTGGAGACCAGAGCGTGAACCCGTTCCAGCGTTCCAGGTGGGAGTTCTAACTCTTCTTCAATCACTTCCTGGGTATGGGGGAGCATATACTGACTCGTCAGCGGCTCAAGAAAGTTGCGTACTGCAGTCGGAGTGTCATCCTCCATCTTGCTTTTTTCCTTATGATAATACCATCCGATGAGTATGAGTGCGAGCCCAGCTTTAGTACTGAGTCCACCAAGCGAGATATTGATTGTATCCGAATTGAAGACCTTCCCGGCGACTTTCTCAGCAGACCCGAGAAGATTGGATATGATAGTATTCTCGCCTAGATTGATTCCTGTTCGCTTGATTATATTTGCGAACAGCGAAGGATCGGATTCGAATGAAAAACGAGATTCAGCGACTATGAATGGCAAATAGGAATCATAACTCGCCAGTGGGAAGGATTCGGTCTGAAATCCGGAATAGGTATAACGAAGTTTGTCCAATTTCTTCTGAATCTCCCGATTTGATATTGGTTCGTCCAGTAGTTCCGTGACCTTATCTTCGACAGATGTCTCACCCGTGTTGCAGAACTTCGACCGGCGATATCGAACGTATACCACTTCAAATAAATCCGGATCAAACACGTCCGAAAATTCGCTATTAGTCAACAACCAATTGAGACGCCTTGGACGCTCTATCAGGCATAATCCTTCTTGATGTCCGAGAAGAGTTGACCATTCCTCCTTGGAAGCCTCTGTGAAGTTCTGATACAGATTGTCTATGACCACAGGCTTATTTGATTGACTTATATCGGACCCGACGTCAGTAGTGAAATAATCGAATTCATCAGATTCTTTAAATGGCGTCGATTTACCGACCCTCGGACCCCCGATGACTAACACATTTGTCTGATTCACGCGGTCACGAATAAGCGGAAGAAGCTCTTCTTGTGTTACTGTATGGTCCGCTTCTTGCTCCATGCTATGACAGAGTAAAGACACCTATTGAAGATATATCTTAGTATAATACTGCTTCCAGATTACCGATTCACAACCCCCAGTTCCGGAGATTGATTAATAGGATAGTATGGTAGTCTGCCCAGTAGAAACACCACATTAATTGTATTTTCTGACATCTTGATGAATACACAGCGCGTAGCCATCAAAGTTTTAGCTGATACCTCGGTTGACGAGCTACTTACTGGCCAAGATTGCAGAAAGCTATACACGGAACCTTCCCCAATGGTCGAGATACAATGGTACGCCCCGACCCAGGGACGCTCCAAGACGCGGCCCGCCATGCCGAGGCCGTGGCTGATCACGGCATAGACACGAGCAATGCCAAGGCGCTTGCTAAGATGCGGAATGCCCTTATCAATCTGGAGAAAGTGGCTGAAGAAGCACGTAAGCAGGTGATTGAACCTGCGTTAGATGACGAGATGGACGTCGGAGACAGCGTGGCCGGCATACAGAGGTGGGAGGCCGAGCGGCCAACCGTGACGGACAATGCGGCCGCCCTGGAGATGCTTGAGGACGCCGGCGGGGATCCGGCGGAGGTAGTGAGGATTTACCCCAAGCAATTCGTCGACGCCGTCGATGGAACCGGCTTCGACCCATCGGTGGTCATCGATCACGAGGAGTACACATTTTACCGCCAGGACGGGTGAGTGAGCGAGCAGGCCAAGGAAATCCCGGAGTTACACGAGTCCGCGGGCGAGAGAACGGGAAAGCGAAGATCTCCCAAAGTGGGATGCTGACTTTTGATCTAACTTTTGCCAGCAATCGATTCCAGCAAAAAGGTCTATGGGAACGCCTAACTATTGGTTTTTCATCTTTGCTTACGTGAAACCAACAGCGACTCCTTGCTGTATGTACCCTCTGTATTCAGCACGTCGTTCTAACAACGGTTGAGGGTTACAACGGAGCCGCTGCGATCAATTGTTCTCATCGGCGAAAACGAAAAGCAGTGTGCTGGTGGTTCCGGTGGCCATGAAACGCGCTAAGGTTCAGCGAGAATCGTTCTCCAATCCTCTGCTATCGTTGTTCTGCTCGATTCTTATCGTTCTCCGGTTTCACGGCTTCAGAATCGTCTTTAGATGTGCTAATCGCCTCTCATAATTCTATCTGAGTCCAATAAGAAGGGGAGAGAAGGAAGAGAGGAAATGGAAGGGGAGAAGGGAATGAGAATGAACGAGAAATGAGAAGAGAAGGAGAGAGGGTGGTGTGTGCGGATCCGGTGAGGGCGGATCGGTGGCGCGGCGCAATTGATGTTGCTTGCTTGAGGGGTCGGCCGTCGAGTGTTGCCCGCTTGGTTTACCTCGAGGCAGTCGATCGATCACGGTTCCGGCCGGAGTGGGACAACAAGCAGGACCCGGCAACGCACGTGGACTGGTTCCAGCACAACCGGTTCGAGGGCTACGTCGTGAAACCGGAGGGTGAGGAGCCGATGGATCGGCCGGATGGTGCGGTCAAGAACCACCGCGTCCTCGAGGCGTAACCGCCCCTTCCCTTTCTTTCTCTTTTTACTGTTCCCGGTACGTGATTGTGCTGTCACCGCCGACCGTAATCAGGTAGTCGTGGTAGGTGAAGGTGAAGACCTGTGTATCGGCTGTTCTACGGCAGAGTGTTTGTTCAATACCTTCCAGATCGACCACCGGGTACAGCTGCGGCAACTGGTCTACCGGTCGGTTCGACAAGGCAGAGACAGTGGATGTGATTTCCAGGGTGAGGTCGTCCGGTCCGTCCGGATCGAAACTGGTTTCGTAGGGCATTGGCCCAGTCTCTACAGGTCTTCTATGGTCTGAGCCCGGTTAATGCTATCAGACGGTCGGTCTGCTGATAGTTATTTAAACGGTTCTCACCTAGATCGTTGGTAGCGATAGCAGAAGGGGACTACGTTGTCAGCTGCTGATGTCCGCTGTCTCTACCGGGTTGCTGTTCGGTGGCCTCTGGGCACTGCACTTCGTGGGTGTGACGGCGGCCGATTCCGCGGTGTTCTTGGAACGGTTCGCGACACCCGTTTTCCTCATCATGGTTATTGCGTGTGTGACGGTGTTGCTGTCCGAACTGGTGTCAGGCGGCGAGTTCGAGTGGATCGAGGCATGTGCGCCGTAGTCGTTTGTCACGATATCGTGATTATGTCCTTCCAGTATACATGTGAGTCCTGTAACAATTAACTTGCTCGGTCCCATTAGTTGCAGTATGACGGTAGAAGTTAACTGCCCTCATTGCCCAGAGGTGGTTGACGTCGCGATCCCGGATGGGTACTCCTATCAGTCGAGTACGGCAGAATATGGGGAGGGACCACGTAAAGACCGTAGTGGTGATCGTTACATAGAGAAGGGCTGTGAGTGCGGGGAATCGTTCTGGGTATTTTATCGATAAGGGATCTACTGGTTCTAGACAGATATTGGTAGGTTATTTGATAGAACTGTGGTCTGATGAGGATGAGCCTCCGTATCACACATTTGAACAGTGATGATTATTTTGACACGCCGTGTTGTACTGGTGTAATAGAAGGACGGTGAGTCCGACTCCTAGTCCGATTGGATTGCTCGTTGACGCGCTTGTACTTCTTGGGACGCTGATCACCCTTGTGGGGATGATTCAGTTTGTGAATCGGTTTTATATCACGCCGGTGTGTACTGAGATAGACGAATTGAATCCAACTGAGACTGAGCGGTTACTTGTGTCGACGCTTCTTGTGCTGACTACTGCCGGTGGCGGACTCTCCCTGCTTCTTGACGTGTACGGAGTTCTATTGCCGTTGATTGAATTGTCGATGGCAGCCGTTGGTGGTGGCTCAGTGTTACGAGGGCTTCTGGGGTTAGGGCTTTGGGCATTGGGAGTAGGTTCGACCGAGTAAGGTTAATTCACGAAACTGGTAAAAATGATAGCTCCCTATGAGGAGCTATGAGCTTCATTCGACGAGCAGCAGCTGCGGTGAAATACTCGTTCACGGAACCAGCGTACCAACAGCTGAAACATGCTGAACAGGATCTACGAGAAGATGGCGTGGTCTCAGTTCTGGCGGCCGTGAACATAGGACAGTGGCCGATCGAGTCCAAGGAGACGATTCAGTCCCGGATTATTGACGACCTAGATGAACTGGAGGAGTATCGGTCGGAGCTTCGGCAGCAGATGGCTGCATAAGGACCTAGGAAACGGTTAGCGATAGGGGTTCCACTCGTACCGGGTGTCGCCATCTTCCTCGATTTCATCGTAGTGGATGGACTTCGGGAAACCAGCCCGGTTCCACAGCCGGAACAAGGGCTTTCGCATTACCTGTGGGACGTCAGCGTCGTAACTGTCGATACGGACCTCACCGAAGGTGAACACGTCACTTCTGAACTTCCGATGCATATCCGGCGTCCACATCCGTTTAGGGACGCCCATCGTGTACTCCGCCGCATCCAGTAGGGTCACGTAGATGGTGAACGGTGGGCTGATACCGACCTCTCTGTACCAATCCAGTGCGTCCTCAAGGAACGTGTTCACTTTCTTGTCGATAGTAATTCTGAGTTCCTGTTCGTCGGGATCACGGATGAGGTAGGTGGTTATGGCCTCGGCCCACCCGTCCTCGTGGAAGCAGCTATAGTGGGTGAACGGTTGTTCGCCTTTCAGAGCGTCGTTGTTACCGGTGAGCACGCAGTCTCCGTACCAGTTCGGGTAGCCGCCCCGGGTGAGCCCTGGTGGTTCTGGCAGGTTCGTTCCGATACGGTCATGGTCGTTGCCAAACGTTTCGGCGGGGATGATGTGGACGGCGAGAATAGGCGGATCAGGTATCTGTTTCCGTGCATCGGTGTCGGTGATTGACCCGTAATACGCACTGCGATTCTGCAGTTCTTCGATTCGTTCTTCGTGGAACTCTTCTGCGTCAACGGCCGGATCGTGGAAGGCGTAGTTGGGATCAATGTTGAGATGATTTCGGATCAGGTCGTGGTTGTCGGGGTCTCCTCGCAGCTTGTTTCTGAGCCGTTGCAGGTCCAAAATCGTGGTCTGCCAGCCGTATTCGTCGTGGATGTCCTTTTCGAGCCGGTCCCGTTTGACGGTGGCCGGATTCTGGGTAGTCGCGAAGATGAAGAAGTCATAGTCCTCGTCGCGGTCAGCCGCCTTCTGAGCGTCGTCGTGGAGTTTGTCTTCCAGGTCCTGGCCGATGCTGCAGTGAAGGATGCCCTGTTCGCTGTCACGGTAAAGAAGGGCGTCTCGTTTGTTGTCGGGGCCGCGGGTGCCGGTGGGGTCAACGTCATACTCTTCTCGTTGGAGGAGATCGGAGACGAGTTGTTCGAGTTTGGCGCCGTCCCCAATCCCGAGGAGTACGGCTTCGAGCCGAGTATTCACCATTACATGGGAGTATGTATTCCAGTCGATATAATCCCCCTGTTCACCGCGTCACTGAGGGTTGGTAACGCCACAGTCAGGGCAGAACTCAAACCACTGTCCTGCTTCGTGGCTTCGGTGTTGGCACTGCCGTGGATCCGCCTTGAGCGAGAGGAGATCCCAGTCGGGATCAGGGTGTTCGCTGAAGAAGAGGTCGGTTCGTCCATAGCCGCGGAAATCAGTGAGTAGGTGGACCGGGCAGTGTTGGCAGGCGTGGAGTTCAACCTTGGTGTATCCATCATAGACCGATTCGGACGCTCCCCATTCGTGGAATCCTTTTGGGCCAGGGCACTGGTCAACTTCAGGTCTGTCCGCCAGTGCTTTTTCCAGCACTGCGTCCACATACCGTTGTTTCAGCGGTTCTTCGATACCGCCCATTGAGACTTCTTTGACCAGCGTGTTCTTCAATACTTTTAACGGCAGGTCAGGAGTCGTGATCTCCTCTGAGTCATAGACGTATTCACCTGCTTCTTCGTCATATCGTCGTCGTAGGGTACACGGTCGGCTGGTACAGATTTCGTAGTCTTCCTCGCAGGTGAGGACGTATCCGGGGACGGTTCCCCAGCTGTGTTCACCGGTGTAATTGTAGCTTTCACAATTCAAGAAATGTCGGGGGGAGCAGTTGCGGACGCTGTATCCGCTGGCGTCTTTCTCAGCGAATGCGTCGTTGATGACCGCGTAGTCTAACTGTTCCTCTCCGAAGTCCGCGGAGGAGAGCCAGACAACGGAGTATCCGATCGAGAGGTAGTCGTGGGTTGTTGTCCGCGTATCCTTATCGTGGTGATGGTGCTGTACTTCGACGACGAGGCCGTTCCCGAAGAACGGGTTTTCATCGGTGAACTCAACGAGTGCGTCAGCTCGCCGTGTCTTGTTGCCGCTTCCGCTTTCGGAGACATCAAGATCGACTTCTGCAGCACATCGTCTGGCCTGCGAGTCGAATTTTTCTTGGAGGGTTGCGACGGCGAGTGCAACGCATCGGGCGTGAGTGGATGATTCACCTGGTGAGGTGGAGGGACAGGTGTTTCCGGCAGTATCGTCCACGTGATAGAAATGACGGGCTCGTTTTTCTCCGCCGCGGGCGTACATCGTGTTGCCGCATTCGGGGCAGGTAACTGGTTCTTTGTTTGGGACTGTGGCGGGTACGACGGTTTTCCCGTTGCTTAGAGCCCGGAACGGCATGTTGGTTTTACGTGATTCTATGTTTTCATGTATTTGCCGGTCAAGTGGTCTGGTGAAAACTGGGTTCTGATCGAAGGACGGTGGGCAGACACTTTACCTGATCCCTCCCTGCCGCCACACACTGCTCCGCAGAACCTGCATTCTCTGCCGCGGTTGTCGTGACTGTTTGATAGGCACAACGATTTAGTGATTCTGTGATTGAATCACAGAATGTGTGATTCAGTGATGTCGAAAACCGTCCGTGTATCCGACGACCTGTACGGGGCACTCGACGAGTACCGGGAGAAAAACCAGACGTTTCAGGATGTCATCGAAGCCCTGGCGACCGAGGCAGGTCTGCTACCACGGCAGATCAACGATGCAGATGATCTGGAGAAGAAACTGCGGATGCAGTATGGGTATGCGGCCAGTGAGGTCCAGCAGGTGATGGATGCGCTCCGGTACGTGTACACCGGGCAGGAACAGGAGCAGTCGATCGGTGTTCCGCACGCAGCCGCGGACGAGCGGTACGGTGACGAGATTGACGCATTGAAGCGGTTGAATCTTGTGAAGGAGAAACACTATACGGGTAAGTACGACTACGGGTACCGGACTACGAAGCTGGGGGAGAAGATCGGATCTGAGCTTATGCGGACGTTGCTGGATGACCGTGCTAACGAGATCCAGGATGTTTTCGACAGGTTTGATGATACGTTGCTGAGTGTTTTGATCAATTTCGGGTTTGAGAAGACGGATTCTGGGCATCTGAGTGATAGGGGTGCCGCGTTGAACCGGAGTTACGGTCCTGAACTGTGGGATATCGATGAATTGGGTGGCCAGTATACGGAGCTGAAGCAGACATTGGGGGAGGTAGGTGTTGCTGCCCGGTATCACGTGGATACTGGGAGAACGGTGCTTCCACCAGAGTTCAGCGAGTTCCTGTCGCAGCATGCGGATACCGAGCTTAGTTCGGTTCTGCGGAAGATCGAGGTGTTCCAGGTGTTGCTGAACTATACCCGGGAGGAGTTGGAGACGCGGGATGACATCGTGAAGCAGCTTGATACTGCGTCGGAGCGTGATTTTGAGGAGATGGTTGAGTCGTTCTATGATCAAGGGTTGACATCACGGTATATCTCGGATAAGGAGACGCCGCTGTTGATTAAGGATAGTGATGGTGTCCGTGAACGGATCGAGCGTGAGATGAAGCAGGAGCTCGATCTCAACTGAGACTGGTTTTCTGGACGAAACACTGCCCACGATCGATTCCTGTTCTTCCGGCCACCCTGCTGTGGGTACTCAGTTGGTACTGATATAGCGGTTCGAGCGGTAGACCTATCTTGTTACAGGAATTACTTCTGAAGCATATAGTCGAGGTTTGCAACCATTCGTGTTCAACCAGAAACCCACCAGAACACAGATAGCCGTTATTGCAGTGACCGCGATGCTGGTCCTTGCCGGGTGCAGTACCGGCACTACGGGGACCGGGATCGAATCCGACGCAGAACCACAGGAACCAACCACGACAACGGTCTCGACCGAAACAGAGACAGACGGGGGTGGATCCGACGAAACCTTCGATCCCGATTATGGGCCAGAGACCGGACAGAATCTCACGGAGTATGGGAACGAACGTGGTGTTGGAACGGCCGGTTTGAACGAGACTGAGCAGCAGCGCGTTCAGGAGTTGGTGACCGGGTTCTACGATAATCTGGATGAGACGGTGGAGAACGATTCAAAGCGGCGTGCTGTGGTTCTCGAGAGCGCGGAGAAACTCTGTGAGAAGGATCGGACGTTTGAGAACGAACTCAATAGGTCGATGCTCAAGGAGGGCGGGGATGCGACGGGTGATGCGGTGCGGCGAGCGGATTACGCGGCGCAGATCGCGAACGAGTTCAATAGTGATGTCCCGGTGGATCCGCTTGGCGATATCCGGGATGGCACTAGTGAAGTGACGAAATATGCGCCGTTGATCGGGAGCTACAACCAGATGAGTGATAAGGCGTGTGCCGCCTCCGAGCTGCAAACGGAGGATGCTGCGTCCGAGGAGCAAATGGAGGAAGCGATCCAGGAGTACCAGATCGCTACAGTGATGTTCGGTGTGGATGCGATGCTGATCTCGACGGGTGCGTTCTACCAGCCGGCGTTTGTCAGTACGCGGTTTGCGGCGAACAAGGCGAGTCAACTCGGGTTGTACCGGTTGCGGTATGTATGTGGGAATCGGTGCTGGGCGTTGGCGATGAGTGAGGTCCACGTATGGGTCCGGGGGTCGATGCTGACCGGGACATCAGCGCTGCTTCGGCAGGCCGGGGAGATGGGTGCAGACCTGAACCAGGAGGACCTGGAAGCGATAGCGGATGAACACGATACGGACGTGGACAAGATGCTGGAAAACGTGGATTCGTCGACGGCATCCGACGTGCTTGATTCGGTGACCGATGATGCTGTGAAGTGTCGTGACGCTGTGCTCGAGTCAGATGACGAGGGCAGCGGTGGTGATGGGTTCTTTGGCGGTGACGGGATCGATACCGGGGATGTCGTTGAGAAGGGGGAGGAGGCGCTGAACAAGTCAGCGCAGGCGGTTGAGGACTGTCGTAACGGAGGCGAGTAAACGTATGGACATAGATGGTGAGGCACAGGCCTATGAGCGTGACTTGCTACAAGAACAAGAAGAGTACACGTCCGAACATTCGAATAATGAACTTGTCAACCACTTGCTGGCTGGAATCTCGCGTCTAGATACTGCTGTTTCCACGGTGAATCGGCGGTACTCGTCGTATATTGATTCTCGCCATGAGTTCCAGGATATTTTCGTGATTAAGGGCGTAAATGCGTTGGAATCACTGTATATCTCCGTTAAGCATCGGCGCTATGATTCGGCGTATCGGGATGTCCGGTATTTGATGGAGACGTATCTCTTGGTGAAACACCTGAACGAACACAAGATTGAGGCATCACAGATCCATTCACGGCAGATGGTGGAAGTCCGGGATGAAGTCGAGGATATGTCGTTGTTGAGTCGGCATCGCGTGGTGTCGGTTGACCGGTTCTATGAGATGATCCGGGAGGAAAAGCAGAATTACAAGGAATTTGATGACGGTTTACAGACGTTTAACTTTCTCAGTAATCGTAGCGCGCATCCGCACCGGATCGTTGGTGCGCGTCTAGACGGTGAGCATGTAGAAGACGAGGAGCGGCAGGTTCTGGAGTGGGGGTTGGATTTACTGACTGGACTGTGCATAGAGTACGCGAAGTTGTATGCTGATACGCCTGCGTTCACCGTTGTGCGTGATCTGTTGAGGCCGTTGTTTGATGCTCTTGAGGAAGTGCATGAGCCGCAGAATTTTCTGGAGCTTTCGTTATCCGACCCCATTTTCTCTAGTCACGGAAAAGAAGGGGAATAGGTGTAGCTTGTAGGAAGTGTGAACTCCGTGGTCAACACGGGGATGGTATAAAAAGTTCAGGTGTGAGAACGTTCTCAGTGGTGTCGCGAGTCTACACTACAGCCGATACACAGCAAACCGCCAAGAGACTAAAAACGTCAAACCGCTGTACGCGAAACGGAAAGCACGACAAACGGCTGACCCAGCATTAGTCCAGACCCGGAACAGATCCCACCCCTCTAACTCATAATTCCTCGACAGAGAAGTTGACCACATCCGTTCTACAAGAGAACGATCCATCTGTCTCTGACTCTTCTAGTTCATAGCCCCATGTAACGGTCGGCGCCACCTCAAACAGGACCACTGCTCCTTCTTCAGCCGAAAACCCGGCTTCAATCCATCCCGGATTCAGAAGATCTCCATAGAATTCATCGTAAATGGCCTCCCCTGGTTCAGCAGTATCGTTATGGTCTAAGTCGATCGCGGCATTCACAACGCGAGTTACCAGTCTCCGAGCAATCAACCCCAGACCGAGTCCTCTCTTGAGTGCCATCGAAATAGCGGTCGAGATAATAAACTCTGCAAGTTTATCGGTGCCTCTTCTTCTCCCTCCTGTCCCGATTCTAATCGTGTTGAGGTGGACAGGATCATTTCCGATGGGTTCCTGTCGTTCGTAGTCCACAACCTGTACAGCCTTGTCTACAGAGGCCATTCCGTTGCCCGAAGCGGGTCTAGTAAGAGAAAGTCTCGCTTCTGGACGGATTTCAGCGATGAGTTTGTAGTTACTGGCTCGGTAGCTTTCCACGCAGCTTGATATGCGGCTGGTGCCGATCCAGATGCCTGTCCAGTTCCGGTGTGAGCGGTATAGAAGCCCAGCTTGTTGAGCCGTTGGAGGATGGCTTCGCACTCTTCCCGGTACTCCTTTTTCAGCTCAGTATCATCGTCGGTCAGGTCCGCGGTCACGATTTCCCGGTATCGGCCTGCGTAGTTTTCTAGTTCCTCGAGGAAGTCGCGGGCCTGTCCAGGGCTTGCCAGCCGTGACTTGATATCACGGCGACCGATCTGCTTCAACCGGAACGCTTCCAGCATGTTACTGCGGGCATCCGTCACGGTCTCGAACGATTTCTCGGTGGCAGCCAGGTAATGGGCAAGGAAGTCTTCAACGGCGTCTGCGTCACCGCCAAACATCTGGACCACGTTCTCCCAGCGAGCGATCTGCTTGTCGCTGTCGGACTCGCCCTGGAACCGGCCGACGATCCGTGCCCGCACCTTGTCCATACTGGAGAGCTCAACACCACGGTCGTTCAGCGACTGGAAGACCTCGATCCGGAGTTCCTGGTTATCAGTCTGGAAGATGCACTCGGAGACGCGGAGGGACCGCAGCGTGAAATGTGCGAGATTGAGCAGGGCCCTGACTTCCTTCTCGGGAGTGTCGAACTCCTCCCGGTCGGCGAACGCGGCAACCTTCTCATCGTAGTATTCATCGGTCCGCACGAGCCGCCGGTGGGAATCACCGAAGTACCGGAACGATTCCAGCAGATCGGTGTCTGCCAGTTCCTCGTCCTCTTCGGGGATACCGACCTCGTCGAAGAGATCGCGGAGGCGGATAGCGTTCTGTTTGCGGCCGTCGTACTGGTCCATCTCCTTCAGGGTCTGGACCTTTTTCTCCGGGTCCTGAAACAGCAGCTCGTAGATACTGTCGTCGTGGTCGTTGAGCTCCAGGAACGGTGTTTCGGTCGGACCTTTCCGCCGGTACAGCAATTCGTCAAGGTATTCCTCGCAGATATGTTCGGCGTACGCTTGGAGCTGGCCGTCAACTTTCGTCTGCTTCTCTTCGAGGTGGTCCTTGATGTTCTTCAGAAGGATGGAAACCGTGGAGAGGCGTTGCTGGCCGTCGATGATCTCGTAGTCACGTGCGCTGTGCGGCGGCTGTTTATAAGGAACTCGCCGCTGGCTGTCGGATGTGGATCGTTCGGAAAACGGATGGGAGCTGCAGGATTCAATCCAAAAATGGCCTCGTTTAGAGCCAATGAGGTAGAACTGTATAGAATCTCAATAGTAATGGTCAGGGATGATACTTAATTGACTGTCTTGAGGTTGTGGCTGCGCGCGCAGCGACGGTCTCGTGAGCGGAGCGAACGAGAACTAGGAAGACGAACGTAGTGAGTCTTCCCGAGCGAGCACGGAGCGGAGGGTGGGGAGGTGGGGTCTGGGTCGGTCTGGCACGTACAAAAAGAAGGCCGCGTTAGCCGGTTACTCCCACCATCGACCGCGTTCAGGGAACTGAATCGTGCTCCAGCCGGTGACGGCCAGTGAGACACGTCCCACGTACCAGTTCCGTGCCGCCCCATGAATGCGCACTCGTTCGCCTTCCTCGATCCACGGCGCGCCTGACTTCTCCCAGATCGTCACTCGAGTTTGGCCACTGTCGTCTGCGATGAGCCCGACTTGAGCGATGCTTGGATGCGATGGATCCCAGAGTGTCTCGACACGCCCCTCGATGCTCACCTTCTGTCGGCTCACATCCTCGAGTTTCCCGATCGGTACGATCTGTCCTGGCGCTGTCTGCAACTCCTCGAACACGCTGACGACCGCACTCGTGAGATCCTGTCCGTCGACGACCGCCTCGGCTAGCTGCCGACTGATCGCCGCTCGAGACCAGCCATCGAGCCGTTCGGCCAACCGCATCGACTGCTCGTTCACAGCCGCCAGTTGCGATTGTGTGAGGCTCGTCCGGGGATCCGGCCGTTCTGGATCCGCCATCGGCTCCACGCTCGCTGCCCGCTTCTGGAACCGTTTACGCCGCTCCGCACTTCGTTGTGCAGCAATGTCTCGTGCCCGCTTCGCTCGTCCCTGCTGTTGTCCGAACTCGGCTTGTGCACTGATCCGCTCGAGTTCTGCTTCTCGAGCTTGAATCCGCTCTTCCTGCTCGAGGGTGACACCGTGAATCCGGTCGTCGTTTGTATCGACGATACCGTCCGGATGGTTTGCATCCACCTTTGCTTGGACCTCTTGCTTGACCGTTGCCCCGAATTCTGGCGTCTCGTCGACGACCGGGAAGCTGTCGTCATCGACTTCCTGCTCGTCCGCCTGTTTGAGTGCCTGTTCATCGACCGTAACGACCTTGCTACTCGAGTTGTTACTAGACATTGGAATCGGCCTGATTCCGAAGGCGCTCACGCGCCTGCCACCGCGATGCTGCTACATCGCGGTTTTCCGACGACACCGACCGACTAGAACCATCTGCGCGCTCTCGCTCGCGCCTTCGCGAGCGCCCTCCTGGGCGCGAGCGAGAGCGCGCCTGACTGAGGTGTTCCAACCAGTACCGCGCGCCGTCCGCCCGGAGCGAGCGGCCAGCACACAAGCCGGTTTCGAGTCCGTCGAGCGAGCGACGTCAGGAGCGAGAGAGACGCAACCGAAAGCGCGCTTGGTGCTGGCGCCGAGGGCACATGCATTTTAGCCCGGCAGCCCGCCCGCGACTGCAGGCAGGCAGCCCGGAATGGTCGGTCGCGAGCGACGCGGAGGTCTCGTGAGCGAAGCGAACGAGACGTCGGTGAGCTTTGCTCACCAGAAGGCGGCAGCGGCGAGCGGGACGGGCCGTAGAGAAACACCGTCTATCCGGATCGATGCTCGGAGAGACAACCGATGATTAGCGGACTCAGAAAGGGATAGATCTGCTCTCCCGACCTCTCGGCGCAAAACTCGGTGAACACCCCCTCCCTCGTAAGCACTGCAGGCACGATGAGCACAGCGGTGGTCGTGGGATGCCGAGCGGTCGGGGCTTTCAGGAGACGTGCTTCACTCGTCTTGCTGTGCGTTCAGCTCCCAAGGAACTTGTCCGCCGTCGTCCCGATACGAATTCTGTTGATGTTGCGCGTCTCGACTCACAGGTTCCGATCAAGCCAGTCCAAGAATCGCTGGAAGTCCTTCATCCCTGCCTGTTCACCAATCTCTCTTAGTGTCCCTGTTGCGACTTCGTCATGACGTGGAACGGGAACTGTTCGAGCATCAGAATCGTGATCTGCAGGAGGTTCCCAGCGAAGAATAAAGTGGTCGCCGTTGATACGATCGACGTAGAATGGGCCGTGATTCACTAACACTTTCATTACGTCGTCGCCAGAATATGTCCGTCGAGCCATTTCAAGAAACGAACTCTACTGAAACTCGTCGGGGAGCGACTCGCCGGAGACGTTGTTCTCGGGATCAATGCCGATCTCTCGGAGTTCTTCTTCGCTGGGCTCTCTTCCCTCTCCCTTATAGCCAGCGACAGCCTCATCGAGGTTCTCGAGCGCTTCGATCCGGGTCGTCCCCTGACTGGATACGCCTGTTTCCTCGTCTTTTGCGACCCACCACTCACCTTCGTTGGTGAGCGTGATCGTAGTCCGGACCTCATGGTTACCGTTCCGATCGGTCTCGGTACTCATTGGTCGTGTGTATGGGTGGTGGATGGATAAGCATTCGGTCCTCTAAGCTCTTCGTAGACTGTTGCTGGCAGCTCGATCTCTTTCGATTTGACCTTCTCGTCGATCACCCAATAGCGCCGATCCCGCGTCGGACTCGGTTGGACCATCCCACCGGGTCAAGGTCACGGGTGGGTGACTGCTCATCCTAACCCCAAGTGTACGCCTTGCTAGTCTCGGCGCCGGGCGGAGCGTCACAGAAGGTACAGCCAACGAGGGTTCGTGCGTCACTCGGCCTACGCGTCGGCGTCACGGGCAGCCGTCCAGCCGCGATGGAAGACCGCCAGTTGAGTGATCGAATCAAAGGTGGTACCGCTCAGCTCGTGGACGAGGACTCGGCTCTCAGGAACAGGTGTGACGACATCCGTGTCGACGAGATCACTGACCAGATTGCGGGCCGTCGCGTCGTCGATGTCCGCCGTCACAACGCTGGCGGCATCACGATCTTGGGTGAGAAGCGCTTTCTCGAACTGTTCGTAGTCGGCACTTGTGTCGTTGCGAGGATTTGGATCAGGCATAGTGAATCGCGCTAGGCACGTGAGAGCGCGCCTCGCGCCTTATGGCGCCGACAGACTCATCGTTAGTAGCTGGTGGGATAGTGGGTCCCAAGCTTTGGGAGTCTTAACCAACAATTTGAGGTCACCCCCGGGAACGTTGGTTAAGACAAGTTCCCTACTGCAGAAGAGAACACAAATTCGGGATACCGGGATCTACCTCTGACGAGCGACTACCTATGCACAGTGACTTAGTCCCCACCATTGCGTTGCTCAGAATTGGTCGGTAAGTTGTTCATCGATCTTTCTCGGCGCCTGGTCGGTCTTAGTGGCTCTGTTGAAATATTCAGATAGTGATAGATTCATAACCCCCACATTCAGTACAGAGAAAGACTATACCGCTCCGATGGAGATTCGACAATGTGCTTGAACAACTACAGGCAAGCCCTCTCTTCAGTATTCGCCGGACGGTGTTCACTTACTCCCTCGCGCTTCTTATATCTCTCAGTGATCTGTGGCTCACCCATATTATCGGAATTAGCACACCAGAAGAACTCCTCACCCAAACGCTTATTCACGGAACTGGTTTCTATCTCGGTCTCACTCTCGTCGCCTTATTCAACATACCAGCTGAAACCCCAAACTGAACAACTCGCATACGTAGTTGCCGTTCAGTACAGGTGGAGGCGTTACCGCTGCGGTCGAAACGCAAGTGCTGCACCCGCGAGCGACCGAAGGGGGTGAGCGGCCTTTTTAGCGTAGATTTTTGCGCCGAGAGGTGAGTGAGCACAGCGAACGAACCCGAGGCGGAAAAAGGTACTTGCGCACACCTACCTAACGGTTGTTTCAGCAGTGATAGTGACGAATCAATAGGATTTCAACAGAGCCATTCAAACTGTTCAGACGAATATGGTTGACGCGGTACGTACTCTCATCGGGGTAGGTTTACTTGCTAGCTCTCTGTGGTGCGTTCACCGAGCGATTATTGCCGGAAGGCTCTACCGGTCGGTGTCAACGTCCGGAAACAGAAGCCCGTCAACGCTCGTCGATGGTGAGAAAGTCGCGATAAAGGGGACGGTGAATGTCAGAGATCTACCGCCACTAAGCGACTCTCTGTCGATCGATGAGGAAGAGTCCGTCGGTGCGTACGTGTGGCGGCTCAAGGAGTACCAGTCGTATAACTACAATCTTGATGCCGAAGAGTCTGGAGCGGATATGCAGATGATTACGTATGCATCCGGGATTGAGTCCGGGACGTTTACCGTTGACGACGGTCGGCGCGAGATTCGGATCGACACAGACTGGTTGACTGAGACCCACGACAGCGCCGACATCACAACAGTGTCTCCTGATTGGACGGTATCGACCGGGCTGTCGAAGCGTAGTTGGAGATCGACGTACATCCAGCTGGATGAACATTGGACTGTCAACCCCATTCCCATTATGGAGTACATCTTCGATGCGGACGCACCCGAAGAGATTCCCGACGACGAGTTTTTTGAGGCGAGAGTCATTCTTGACGGCGAGATGCTGGCGGTCTGCGGAGAAGTTTCCATGGAGCAAGGTACTCCCGTGCTCCAGGGAAGTGACAAAGAACCGCTGGTGCTTTCCGATCAAGGGTTTGATGAATTCAGCCGTAGTCTTCCCTACCAGATTCTGAAGTATGGACTGGTAGCGGGCGGAACTGCGGCCATCGCCAGCCTCGCGCTAGCAAACGGACTGGGAATTGTGTGACGGTGTGGCAGATACAGGCGAAGGCGTTACCGCTGCGGTCGAAACGCAAGTGCTGCACCCGCGAGCGACCGAAGGGAGTGAGCGGCCTTTTTAGCGTAGATTTTTGCCCCGAGAGGTGAGTGAGCGCAGCGAACGAACCCGAGGCGGAAAAAGGTACTTGCGCATCTGTAGTGAGCGTGTGTTTCACGCTAGAATATATCTGAAAATAGGATTTCGACAGAGCCGTCTCGAGGAGTGCCTCATGCAGTTCGTCGACAAGAATTTGACCGCCATCCACGGCGCCACGTTCTGGGTGATGCCCCTAATCACGTACACCGAGTCGGGAACCGGATCATCGACATCGAGAGCGTGGTCGAACTCAGGGACATCTTGGGATCGGACTTGTCTGGTGTTATCGGTCGAGCACCTCAACATCGGGATCCGTACCAGTTGGATCAGCGACCGCTTTCGAACGCTCGAGTTCGCGACACTCTCGCTGGACCTGCTGTTCGAGAGCCTCTGTCCGACGACAGCGGACGATTTTTTCGTTGACGACATCATTGCCATCGATCGTGAAACGCTTGCCATGGTGGTCGATCTGCTCGAGCATCAGTACCTATCCTCCTGACCCGCGTCTCGAGCGTCCGCCTGCTGGTAGTCGTACCGGACCTCACAGTAGCCCGAGCAGAACCGGCCAGCGTATCCTGCCTGGTCATGACTGAGTACCGAACAGATCAGCATTCGACACGCGTTGCAGTTGGTCATCTGGCGATACCTCGGTTCAGGAACTGAGTCGTCTCCGCGTCTGGCAACGCTGTTGCTCCATCAGTTGTTCGCATGGATTGCTGCGGTGGGCTTCAGTCGGGCCCCGCACCCGTCCTGGGGGCGACAAACCATCTCGAGCGAAAAACGACGGGAGGGGGGAATTACGTTTGCCGTAGCACTCGGCAGGGCATGCCGAAACTCATCCGTGAGACGCCCGCAGTCCGCCTCCACCGTTGTGAGCGACTTGAGGTGCGTTACAACAAGACTCGAGACGAGAGGATTTGTTCAATTCGACCACGCGTATTATCCGAGAAAACGGCGTATTCGCACGAGGAAGGGATCATCCTCTGATAGTCGGCCGAACTAGCTACTCGTCGTTCGCGTCGAATCCATCGACGTACTGGTCTTCCCACTCGCGCCGGGCCTCGAGTTCGCGCTGGCCGCGGGAAGTAATCGTGTAGTAGTTCGTTCGTTTGTCGAGTGTGCCTTTCTCGACGAGGCCTTTATCGACGACCTCGTCAAGGTTGGGATACAGTCGGCCGTGATGAATCTCTGTCTCGTAGTAGTTCTCGAGTTCGTCTTTGATCGCAAGTCCGTGGGGTTCGTCTTGGCCGGCGATCGCATACAGGACATCACGCTGAAAGGCAGTCAAATCGTACATATCGAAATTATTGAGTATAGAGCTATAAGCGTTCCGAGAACTGGTGAAAGAAAACGCGATTCAAGGACAGCATGTGTATAATAAACAAGCCTTAGATCCTGACAAAACCATAGCGGACGACTCGCTCATTCGATGTCGAGCGCTGTCTCGAGCTCGTCTTCGAGATCGCCCATGGTCTGTGGGCCAAGTCGAATCTCAACACCGGCCTCAGTGAGAATCTCTTTCATCTCCCAGCGGGTGACATCAGCCCGCTCTGCAGCCTTCCCTAGGGAGATTTCACCGAGCACATAGAGTCCAATCGTGGTCGCGAACTCCTCAGTGTGATCGGCAGGGGGATTGTGGCGATCAGTTGCCATGGGTGCGAGGTGAATACTCGAGTAGCAGCGTCATTAGTGTATCCTCGTCTGGCATCGTCGAATGCAGTTCTGCTTAAATTTCTGCATAGCGATTGATCAGGACACCTGATGCGCCACATCTCGCGCAGTCGATCGGTGATCCAGTCGAACCGAGCGTCGCTGGAATCGGATCATGTCGACACTCCTCGAGCGGTTCATCTAACTATACAATGCCATGGTCATCTGTCTGGTTGGTTGCAGCCATCGTTGAACTCCTCACCCCTCCGGGAGTCGATAAACCCGTCAGAGTGCTTTGGAACGTACTTCAGTTATCATCCCCGACGAACCGCCGTACACGGCCCCAGATCGAGTCTCCTTCACCAGCACCCGCCTATCCACCTCGGGGGACGAAGCCTGCTCACGACGCTCGAGTGCCTCCTGACAGTCTCAGAGTGATTCGTTGGTCGTTTCGAGTTCGTGGACGGTCGGTCAATGGACGAGACGGCCCGCGTTCGCGTGGTCGCCTGTGTACTACTATGCACGCGAGTGCGGTTTGGGTGGGTGTCCGAGCGCGGATATCCTGGGTAGTTCGAGAGAGCACATCTCTTTCGGCATCCAAACATCGAACAGTTCCGGAGACAGCAACCACAAGCATGTCGAGGGCTTTCATCGTTCGTTATCGAGTGTGGCGTCACCACCTGACCCGCCGGCGAGACCGCTGAAAAATGAGCTGCTACGCTCGCTTTAGTACGCGAGTTGGTCGACGGTCGTCCCGGCTGCCGTCTGCATCGTCGCCGTGTCACCATTGTCGTTCCATATCTCGGTCCCGTAGCCCATGTAGCGGTCGTCGCCGTCGTTGGTCCCACTACCAGTATGAACGTATACCGAATCACCGGCGCTGAGCGTGAGCTCCGCAAACATGTGGCTATAACCCGCCTCGTCGGCGAGCGTGAACCCGTCGAGGTCGACCGAACTACTGCCGGTATTGGTAATCTTCACACGCTCGTCGTTGAGGGAACTCGCTTCCGCGTTGACCCAATCGATAGTGAGTGCACTTGCGTCCCCACCCGACGACTCGTCCTCGCCAGAGCCGGCGTCGTTCGGCGACCGACACGACCAGGCGTTTCGCTCGGCGGACTGAGCCGCCGATTCGGCGCTGTAGAACGAATCGCTCTGGGAGAACGTACTGTCGTAGACCCGGGCGTGGCCCTGCTCCACAAGATCGTAGTTGAAGTTCGAACCATCGACCTGTACGTACGCGAGCAGACGACCGTAGTCACCGCGTCGGTCCGCCTGGCTGTCGAATTGCAGCGTGACCGTTTGGCCAGCGAGTTGGTCAGTCGCGTACGCACTTGCGTTCTCACCCGCAGCTTGCAGGCACTCACGGCCCGCCTGCGTGTCCGGCACGCCCTCGAATTCGCCGGGCGAGACCGATCCGTACGTTTCCGGTGTGTCGACACCCAGTAGTCGAACGGTATCGGTCGAACCATTCTGGTATTCGATGTCGATTGTGTCCCCATCGACGACGTTTGTTACCGTCACCGTCGTCGACTCGCTGATCGAGGTCGTCGTCTCGACCGACGGCGCCGTGATCGCCCCCGCCGAGGCTGTCATTCCAGTTGCAACGAGCGCTACGATCATGACCGCTGTCAGGAGTTTCTGTCGAACCACACTCACTGACCCGATTACAATCGTAATTAAGTTATGTAATATTTATATTTACTAATATATAAGAATAGTAGTCGTAACTGCAGTACCCACAGACAGCGCCGGTATGGTATTCGGCGACGTAGGGGCCGCGATGCATTCGCCAGACGGTCGCCCGACACTCAGTGCAAGCGGCCTGCTCGAGATCAGTTGAGGGTGGCTCTCGACTCGATATGTAACCCCTCGTCCTGAGATGTCATCTCAGGCCAGATTCCGTAGGATTTCCAGAACTCACGGACTCGAGCACGTCAGAGTCTTTCAGAGAATACTCCTGCTGTACCGTATTTTGCACTCTGAGAACCAGAGTTGCAGTCGTCCCGATACAGACTCTCTCGAACGCCGCTATTCCAAGAGATCCTCAATGAAGCGGAAGCCGTTCACGTACGTGACTGAATCACCGTAACCCTCACTGGTGAACACGCTCTCAGTTCCTTCACCGGCAAGGATATCGGTCGTATAGATATAGGCATGATCTGCTGCCCCCTCAACGAACGCCTGGGCAGCAACCCCAGCAAGCGCTGGATCCGCGCGTTCAATCTCGTCAGCAGGGCGCTCATCAGCATTCGCGATGTATCGCTGGACACCGTCCATCGCTCGTGATACCAGCGCGTTCGTATACTTCAATGGTTCTGCAACTCGCGCCCATCCCTCGTCGATTGCCGTGTTGATCGGCGGATTCTCTACATCAGGATCGCTGACGGTCAGTTCATCGTAGACGCGTTCGGGAAGGACGAATATAATATCGTTTCGGCGAGCGAACGTTTTGACCACTCGATACCGGCGATTCGAAGGTTGCCCCATCGCTGCGAACAGACCGGTATCCGCGATATGGATGGCGCTCACGCGTCGTCGCCGGCGATGTCCCGGTCGACACCCTCGATATCCGCGACCGACACGCCTGCCTCCTCAATGTCGAAGTGCTCGTTGACGACGGGTCGAAGCGCCTGGAGGATGATCTCGGCCGCAAGTGCGGAGATATCGAGATCTCGGGCCATCAGCCGGTGGGTGACCTCTCCGCGCTCCCGGTCGACGGTGTAGGTGAGCGCCGTCGCGAGGCCAGCAATTCCATGCCGGTCGATGTACGTGTCGATGTCGCCGTCAGTGGCCCGCCGTCCAACGGCGTCGATGAGCGCCGGTGTGATCGTGTATTCGCGAGCACCATCGGCGGCCGTGACGGTCAGATCGATGTCGCGAGCAACGTACGTCCGAGGTTGTTCGTCGGTTGTCACCTCGAGGACGCCGGCGTCGACCAACCGGTTGACGTAGGCGTAGGCCGTGCCCTGCGCGAGGTCGAGGCCGTCCATCAGTTCCTGGACGGTTGCTTCCTCCTCTCGGGTGATATACGCGTACAGTTGAGCGAGCTGTGGCTCCTCGAGGAGATCCGCAACCGAGAGGAAGTCACGGATGACATCTCCGTTAGTTCGGTTTGATGTGCGTGACATGGGCTATTAGGTATTTACAGTTTACAGAGAATCAGTAAAGTGTCTTTGGGTCAGTCTATCTGGACTTGGAATTGGCGACGAGATACGTATCGAGATCTCGTGTGCCGTCCCGGTCTTGGGATACCAGTTCGTTCTTGAAGCGTTCGTGATCGCACAATGCATCGTACTCTCTGTCAGACCAGTCATGGGAGTTTGGCTCTGGGTACACTTACCTGTGTGTCTCGGTCCGTATAGCGTTGATAAAACCTCTTGTAGAGCGGTCCTCGGTGGGATCGGTGCCGAGGAAAAGGAAATAACGCTACTCAGTTGTTAACCAACACTCGGCGCCATAAGGGGCGGATGTTGGTTAAGCAGTCACTTTTGTCGCATCTCGCACTGCAACTGATGGCAGGCCTTCACCGCGAATGTATCGGGTTCGTCGACGGGCGCATTGTGGCTCTGGTTCGTTGCGAGCGAGAATAACCGCGAGAGGCGATTCACCAACTCCTCGCGGACGTCCTGACGACTGATCATCTGTTCATGCCACCCGAGTCGTTCGTCATGGTGGCGCTTTTGGAACGTCTCGCCGACGTCATCAACTGCTATGAACTGTGTCCACTTCATGCCCCAGACATTCGAAGAGACGTACTCGGCACCGACATCCGCGTGGGTGAGTTCGACGAGGACGCACTCGACGAACGAGATGATTGATTCGCCATTTCGGGTATTCGGGACGGACAGGCGAAGATCCGACCAAGACAATGTCGACACATCATGATGGGTTGGTGCTCGGCCGATACCACGGTCTCGCTGGTACTGTCGCTCAGAATGCATACGTTGTTCCGGGGCATCTCGAAACCCCATCACCCCTATCAGGGACGAAAAACGCTACGCCGCGGTCTCGGCGTTACTTTGATCCTTTCCTGAACAATCGTTTTGTCCGGCCCCACACAGACGTTGTCTCGGACTCATCCTCGTCCGCACCACCATCCACGGCATTCGTTTCGCGGGACCGGTCTGTCTCTTGATCATGGTCTACAAGTTCTGCCGTGAGCCGCTCGATTTCTGCTTCGAGTGTGTCGATACGCTCGTTTTTCCGCTCGAGCGCAGCCTCGAGTTCGTCCACACGGTTGGTCAACAGTCGGTTTTTCTCGACCAGATATGCATGATTCTGTACTGATTCGTCACCACTACTAGTAGTCGACGTCTTGCTCTGACTGGAACTCGCATCATTCGAGTCCTCTCGAGCGTCCGGATCATAGAAGTCGGAGGTGTTCTCAATTGCTCGTTCAATGGTTTTCTCGCCATATGTCGACCCATCGGCGTAGTGCACGTCGTCCCACTTCTCCCGGAGCAGTCCAGACTGCCGGAAGAGTCGATCCATTCGTGTCTGGTCGCCGCCGGTCCAGAACGCCAGCAGACAGCACAGCGCCATATCGGCTTCCGATTGGCTTTCGTACCCGGCGATATTCCCGTTCCAGAGCCGCTCGAACTTTGATCCGTTTGACGCATGTCGGGCCTTCTCGAGCAGCTCCTCGTCCTCGAGGTCAACGTCGGTATCGACTGCTGTGCCCGTCGAAGCCTGCTCGTCAGTCACCTCATGTTGGCCTGATTCGGATTTCTGCTCGCTCTCACTGTCTTGGACGTATTCACGATGAATCGCCTCGAGTGCATCCTGCCGACGAGCAACACGACTGGGCATCTCCTCGAGGGTGTCTCCGGTCATAGTGAAAAACCGGGCTGTGTCGTACAGTTCAATGCTTCCACGTCGATTTCGGCCGTCCGGGAGCTCACCCTCGATGAGCACATGGAAGCCAGTTCCCGACGGAGAAATCTCCGTATAGGAATCAAGCCGCTCGATAATATCCTGTGCTACGTCGTCGACGGTCTCAGTCTCCGGATCTCGGCAGTCATCGAGATCCACACCAACGATAGGATCATCGTCAGTAAACACGAATCCGACGCCATCCGCATCTCTCGAATTGGCGTACTCGAGCGCCGTTTCGACTGACGTCCATGTGTCTGGATCCGTCGAAGACGCGAACTCACCACTCCCAGGTGTCACCGGAATCTTGGTTGGCTTCCCATCTCGAGACTCTTCTCGCCAACACACCCACTGATCGCGTTCTTGCAACTCCGCTGGCAGCGCTGTTCTATCAATTCGGATCTCAGATCTCATTGGTAATCCCCTCGAGGGGCACCCATCGGTGGACTCCGACAAACTATGTCAGTATCTCGAGAATTATTCCGATACTCGCTATGCCGCCCAAGTTGCCTGTCCCTGTATCGTTCTGCGGGTGGAACCCAGTGTATACTAGTTGGTTTTGGGAGGATTTTTTGCGTGGACACCCCTCTAGTCATGCGATTCTGCATGGACACCCCCGTCCACACAGTTTTCGCAGATAGTCGTTCTGCGTGGACAAACTGCGAAATCTCTCCATTATCTCGGTTTGAACGCCTCTCTCGAGAGATCTTCCATCCACTAATCCAGTCGAGGAAGATACTGTTCAAGGCCCATCGAGAGTGTGTGAGAGTTCTTAGATATTTCATTGGTCACGGAGTGCCTGTCCTTCTTGTGTTAGGGCCAGTCCGGTGTAGTACTGGATTCGCTCTCCGTCGACTCTCGAGCGATCAGTATCGAGATCTACGACCTTTCGTAACTTCCGGGTGAACCAGCCTTTCGTTGTTCCGTCAATATCATGCTGTGCAGTCCAGGTATCGTACGCCTGAAACACGTGATTCTGTGGGATTCTGGCGCCCTCAACATGTCTGACGTACATCGCTGCAAACGCTTCGACACCGTCTCCACTTGGATCGACATCAATCGATGCATCCGTTGTCGACGAAGCAGATTCCTCCAGTCTCGACAATGCATTCTCACCCTGCTCAGCAGCTGGGCCATCGGAGTGAGTCGATGTAACCGTTGATTCTGTCGGCCACAATTCCTCACGGTCTGGGTTTTCGGACAGTGGATACGTTTCACCACGCTGGAAGACTATGGGCCCATCACTAGGTGACAAAATCAACACGACGTAGCTGTCGCGTGAATAGTCCTCATTTGGGAGGTCAAGAGTAGGAATGAACGGCCGTTTGATCGGCGTCCACTCCTCCTCAAAGTCATCTCTCGAGTCGTAGACATGGTTTTCTCCACTCTCGTAGACAGTATACTGGCCGGTTTCTCGATCATGGCTATAGTAGGCTGGCACACTGTCTTTCGAGAGGGAGCCCGCATCTGGAACGCGGGCAAACGCTGTTTCACCGTCTGAAAGGACGATCTCACCGTTCCCTCGTGTCCAAACCGTCCGATTCGTCTCAGACGTCTTGGGCCGAACGGCAGTGACGCCACCGTGAGCGGTCGCACCACCACCGAAGGTCACGACCTCGTCGCAGTTATAGAACTGTTCAGTCCCATCGGCTCGCTCTTGCAGCGGTGGCGAGAGGATATTCTCGACTCGAGTCGCCCACTCTGTCTCGGAGTCACCTGGTCGAACGACGAAGATCGGAATCCGATCTGCTTCGTGGGCTCGCTTGAGATTCTGCAAGACCTTGACGGGTCGCTTTGGCGTCGTTGTCTCAGCCTCGATGTTAAACACGACGTCGTGATCTGGATGCGTCGCGATGGCGTCCGGTTGCTCGCTTCCGTCCTGCTCGAGAATTTCGACACTGAACCCACGCTCTGTAAGCGCTGTTTCCGTCTCGAGGAGAACTGCATCGTGTATAGAGCTACCGGCAGATCTGACAGTGCCTGTCTCTGGTTCAACCACTGTTTCTCCGTCGTCAGTGAGCCGAACTACGATATCGTCGTTCTGCAGCGTAACCTCGAGTAATTGGGATTCCTCACGAACGTCAGGCAAGTCTTCGGGTGTAACGTCGATCTCAGGCTCAGTATTCTCGAGACGGGCCGCGAGTTCCTCGTCGACGATAGTGACATCGACCCAGCCGTTTTCCGCCCGCACACTCTCTCGAATCTGAACTGCACGAACGGCTTCCGCCATCGTTTCCTCGACAATCTGCTTGGGGTTCGCTGCTTCGTTCGAATCACTATAGATGAGATCCTGCAGGATCTCAGCATCCGTCAACGGATCAGTCCCATATCGCTCGAGACTCTGTTCGATGATTCGATCGACAGCATCTGGTTCCCGAAGGGGCGGATATGGCGGAAACGTCCGGATCAAGACCGGTTCAGAGTAACGCCCGCCCGAGAGCGGGATCCGCGTCCAGACTTTGAACTGGTCGGTCGTGATGAGGTCCTCTGCCGTGTAGTCGCGGAAGCGTTTCATCAATAACTCGGCATCGTCGCTGTCGTTGACCGAGAACGTGAGGAGGTTATCACAGTTGTTCTGCATCGCTTTCAGCGTGTCCTCGTCAAACTGAGAGGGATACTGCGAAGCCAGGGTCACCGACAACCGCATCGATCGAGCACGGGCGAGCATCGACTCGATATCGAGATTGTCGCTCGCGATATCGTCGAACTCGTCACAGAGAACGAAGTAGGGGTCTGGATCGGTATCGAGTTCGTACGACCGCCGCTGAATCGCACTCCACAAATTCCGCATCACACCCAGCGTCACCATCTTCTTGATGTCCGTGTTCTCGACCGGCGTTCGAACGATGACGATTCGATCGTTCTCAATGATATCGCGGAAGTTGATCGTACTCTCCCGGTGAGCGATAATCCGACGAATCACTGAGTTCTCAACCCAGGACTTGATCCGTTTCAGAAGTGGTCGAACCGTCTCCTCTTCCATATTCGCAATCTCGAGACAGAATTCTCGGATATAGGGATCCTCGACGTCGAGTGCGAAATCCTCCCGTCGATCGGCATTCAGCAAGATGAAATACATATCGATGACCGAAAACGGCTGCTCGGATTTCATCATGGCTCGAGCCATTGACTCAGTGATTGCTTCCATGTTGATGCCCCAGTAATCGGAGGTGTCGAAGACCGCTTTCAGGTTCTCGACCCGGTTTTCAATCTCATTTTCGAGTTCCTCAGTCGTCTCGCAGTTAGGCACCTCGAGGAAATTCATTCCGACCGTATTCTCGTGGGTGGTCGACCCGGGCTCGATCCAGACCACGTCCTCGAGGCGATGCTTGGGGAGCATCCGGAGAAGTTCTCGAGAATCACGGCCCTTCGGATCGAAGTACGTGAAGCCGTACCCCGAATAGGCCCACTGCACCATCATATTCAAGAGTTGAGTCGTCTTTCCGTAGCCGGTCGTCCCTGCAATCCAGTTGTGCCGGAAGAGCGAGTCAAATCGGAGCGGAGCCTCGCGAAAGCCAGTCTGGGGATCCTCCGTATAGCCGACCCAGAGTGGGGACGGTGCGTCGTACATCCCAGCTTCAAACATTTCTCGGACGAATGGGCCTGCAACCGTCCCTTCGTCGGCCGTTTCCGTGAGGATCGGCTTGCCACCGACACGGGTCGTGTCTTGGTCGACGATCTGGTATTGTTCACCAGCGGCTGATTGCTGGTCAGACGACAATGGCGTGCTAGTCGTGGCATCTGTCTGGTCGTCACCGGATGCCTCGTCTCCTGATGTGTGCTCACTACGTTGGTTGCCACTCGAATTATCTCCACCGTGTCCGAAGAACCGATCAAATACCATCGTATCCCTCCCGATTGCGAGTAGGGCCATCAACGGGAACTGCTGCCTCGTCGGGCACACCGGATGTCTGACCACCAACCGGTGACTCCTCAGCATCGTATCGAGACCCATCCGATGGAAGCCGGTCACCACGCTGCGTGTACCGCCAGTCGATCTTCGGCGTCTCAATTTCCGCATTGGGGATATGTGCGACGCCGGCGAGTTCGTCGACGGTCATGATCATACGGCGATCGATCCACTCGCGGTCGCGCATTCGAGAGAGGAATTGTCTAAGTCGTTTGGCTCGTTTCCGCTCTTTGCGATGCCAAACTGGATTATCGTCGAGTCCCTGCTCAGTGATCGCGTTGTAGTACTTCCTGAACATCCCCGCAACGCCGCGGGCTCGAGCCTCAGCCTCGACCTGTTCACTCGAGGCCGCCAATACGCGAATATTCACGTGGAACGCCTGTTGCCCACGCTGCTGTTCGATCGTCTTTGCGGCCTGCTTGTCCTTCGCGCTTGCCGGTCGTGTTCGGGGACTCAGCCACCCTACGGATGTCCCCTGCCGGAGTGCATGAGCGAGTTCGTCGACGCTGTTGTGCTTGAATCTATCACCGTCGGTCCACGACTGCTTTGCAGGCCGGAAAATAACCTGTGTGACGACTGTACTCTCGTCGAGCGACAGCATTTCGCTCGTTATCTCGCCGTAGGGATCCGTCTCGAAGCCTTCGCTGTTGTGATGGCGAATCGGATAGTACGGAATTTTCTCCATCTCGAGCCACGCGCCGGCGACGTACTGGTCAGAATCAATGACCGGGAACGCATAGCCCTCTTCGACAGGGAAAATCTCACTGTTCGCGTAGTTGTTCCCGACCCGCCGGCGGAACTTGTCTGCGGCTGCCTCGGTAGCAGCATGCATATAGAACGAAATTTTCCCCTCATCGAACCAGACTTCGAACGAGTGATGATCACTCGTATTCTTCCCGCGGAAGTTCGTCGTCACGTCGTGGACTGATTGCAGAACGCCGGCCCCATCCACGACACCATTGTTCTCCTTGTAGGGGCGGATCCGAAGGAGCAGTCCTGGCGTATCTGCTTGCTGCTGGACGAACGATCCCTCCTCTCCAAACTCGAGTTGCGTCGCCTCGTACTGGGGCGACGAACCGAGCAGTTTCGTGAAACGGTTGAGCGTAGTCATGTTCTTAGTGGTCATATTCGGGTTCGGTTGTGCGCTGTTCGGGAGCTGACGCTCCGCCATCGGTCTGGATCGGTGCCTCTTCGCTGTCCGTCTCTGTCTCAAGAGCCTGTTCGACGACTGCATCAAGGACTTCTGTCTTAGTGAGATCCTCCTCGAGAAGCTTGCTCGCCGTCTCAGCAGTGATGTCGAGGCGGGTCGCAAGCGCGTTTTGCTGTGCCTCGGTCTCAACGAATTCCTCGAACGCGAGCAGTTCCGCTGACTCGTCGTTCATCGCCTGCTGGATGAAGGCCTGATCCGCTGGCTCGTAGTCGATAACCCGCTTCTCAAACTCATCTGCGACCACGTGCAAGGGATAGGTGCCGTGTTCCTCAACGCGAACGAGTGCCTGACTGTAGCCGAGGTCCGCTTTCCCGGCGTCGGCACCTCTGACGTACTGGCGCTGTTCTTTCGTCAGCCCGATTTTGTCGGCCGTCCGGTCGTCCAATTCGGGGAGTTTGTGGAAGACTTTGATCGGACACATCCCAATGATCTTCTCGGCCTGCTTGGTCTCGTAGAACTCCTGGGCCGTCTGAGAGAGTAAGACCATCCGGAGGCCGGCATGGCGCTGGTGACGGAACGCCGTCTCGAGGAAGTCGAGATTGGCCTGATCCTCGAAGAGGTAGTGTGCCTCGTCGATCGCGAGTTCGACGTTCCGTTGGGTGTTCTTTGCTTGCTGGTAGATCGTCGACAGCAGCAGTTGCATCAGGAACGTCTGCCGATCGATCCCCGAGGCACTCCCCTCGATCTGGCCGAGATCAATATAGACGACTTTGTTGTCACCCTCGAGAATATCGATCTCCGAGCGATGAGAGAGGTTTTCGTAGGAGCCTCCCTCGCGGAAGGGTTGGAAGGCAATCGCGAGTTCGTCGGCATACTGTGCAGCACGTTCGCGAGCGGATTCGGATGCAGCGATGTTGTGCTCGTCCGGATTCTCGGCGATATCACAGAGGATCCGGTGGACATCCTGCATCGTCGGCGAGTTCTCCGACGTGTGCGTCGAGACGTCGTCCTCAACGATACCAGCCTGTCGATAGGCTTCGTCGATCACATACGAGAGGACACCTGTCTCAGCCCCGAGTTCGATATCACGAGCGTTGAGGAAGTTCTCGAGAACGGCGTAGACCTCGTCTTTCTTCGCCGAAAGGGGAGAGACCCCATCGCTGGACTCGAGGACGTGCTGGGGCGTCTGACGGATCTCGAGCGGGTTCAATTTCGTATCGCCCCCGACGGAGATCGTCTTCGCGTTCAGGGCATCTGCAATGCCACGGAAGCCGCCGACTGGATCGACAAGGACGAGCATCGTGTCGGTGCGCCGCTTCATCATCCGAAGGTGGCGCATGATCCCACCGAACGTTTTCCCGGCACCTGGCATTCCGACGACAAGTTCGCTGTGGCCCGTCTCGAGGTTCCACGGGTTGATTCGGATTGGAGAGCCGTTGTGGCCGTGATAGCCGTATTCGATCCCGTCGTCCATCATCTGGTAGTTCGATGAGAACGGAAACATCGCCCCGATCGCCTGATTGGTCAGCGTCGACATCCGATCGCGACCGAGTTCGTTCCGACCAAGCGGTGAGGTCGTTGCGAGTCCTCGCTCCTGCCATCGACTCGCGACTTTCAGCGTACAGTTTGCTGGTGCGTCCTTGATGATCGAGCGCAATCGAGTCGTCTGATTCTCGAGTTCTTGCTGACTCTCGGCAGCGAGGCGAATGAACACACCACCCCGATAGAACGACGCTTTGTTCGCTCGGACGAGCGACCGCATGTACTTCGCCTGATCGATATCGTCTTGCAGATCTTCGGCTTTGAGACTGTTCGAGTCGTGCTGGTTGATCTTCAAGTCCGAAATCCAGTCGGCCATCATGTCCTGGGCCGATTGGCTATCGAACGGATCGAGATGGATGCTGAGATCCGTCTGCAGCTCTGTCTCGAGTAAGAGTCGCTCGAGAAGTCCATCGGATGGCTCTTCGGGGAACTGTTCGATCCAGAAGGTGCGAACGAACGTCTCGTCGTTGATCACGGCGTAGGTCGTCTCCCAATCGATCGACGACGGGGCAACCACTGACTGGTACATCGTCGACGTGTCCGGCAGACGATCCGCGTTGGAAATCGACGGTTCGTTAGCAGTGTCTTCTTCATCGAGATCCTCAAGGGAGTACTCCCAGTCCGCAGCTTCGTCACTACTGTCGTCCATCGAATCAAGGACATCCTCTGGATCTGGCGTCGCTGGCACACCATCGCTGATGCCGTGAGAGACGACTGGGAACGTCCCAATCGCGCTCGTCATATCAGCATAGTCTTGCGATTGGCACGTCCAGTACTCCTTCGTGACTCGAGCGAGGTCATACGCGTCGACGGGGCTAATCGAACACCGGTATAACGACGACCCACCTCGGCGGAGTTGCGCGAGGCGCGATTCGAGTTTCTCTTCTTTGAGTTGGTCGCGCTTGGACTCACTCAATTCGTCAGACTGAAAGCGACCGAAGAGTCGCCCGAGAACTGGTACATCTGCGAGATAGGCCAGTACACTATCACCGGTTTCATCGAACTGTTCGATGTCGCTGTCGGTCACCGCAGTGATGAGATAGTACTCTCGGATTGTCGTTGTTTCAGAGTCGATATCCCCATTTTCATTCGTGTTGGCAGCAACGTACTCCTCGAGGAGGCGTTTCAGGACTGGCCGCGAACGAACGTCAGTATCGCCAAGTCGATTTTGGTGTTCGCGAACGACGTCGTCTTCGTCGATTTCGCGGCTGGTGATGTAGATCTTCACGGGGAAGTCGACAGTCGAATTGACGAACTCTGAAAGTGACTGCACGGCCTTCGCCCAAGCCTCGTCGTCCTCGAGGGCCATATTCGCCGGTTCGACTTTCATCGCCCCGACGAGTGCGTCATCGGTGCGTTCGATGGCGTGTGGATACACCCGATTGAGACGGGTCAGATAGCGAACTTCGCTATTGTCCTCGCCACCGTGCGTGTACTCCTTGTTTTTGATCGCCCAGCCGAATCGAGCGACGAGCCACTCGGTGAGCCAGAGGTAGTCGGGTTTGACCTTATGGAGGAGGAAGAGAAGGATTGTGAGCATGATCCCGAATCCGAGAATCGGGATCGTCAGTGCAGAGGGAACGAATGTTGCTGCGATGACGGTGACGAACGCCACCGTCAGAAACAACATGAGCTCGCCGATCGTGTAGCCCTGGAAGAACGCTGTCGTGCCACCCAGTGATTGATGAATTTTCCGTGCGTTGTACTCGCTATCTGCTGTATTCGAGCTCATCTGAATCACCACCTCGAAACCTTTTCTTTGGTGTTTCTGAGGCCTTGCTTGGCTTTGGTTGACGTTTTTCGTGTGACCTGTTTGGCGTCGTCTTTGGCTTTATCGCGCATCCGGCCCGAATCCGATTTCCGGAGGGTGTTATACTGGCGTGCATGGGCTTTCGTCGAGTTCGCTGATTGACCCAGCTTGTACGCTTTCGAGTTGCTGTTCTCGAGTTTCGTCTGCCCGGTTTTGGTCACCGGACCGTACTTTCCGTTTGCGTAGCCCCGGTGGACGTTTCGGGCGCCACGCACGGCACTCCCAGATGCAGCTTTTGCTTTGCTAGCTCCACCAGCAGCCGATGCCGGATTCGTGGCAGTGACACTCTTCTGAGCGATCGTCCGGACGGCGGGACTACTCCAGTAAACGGTCATAATCATCGTGATGATCGCGGCAGGAATCAGCGTCAGTCCAACAAAGAGGGAAAAGAGACCGTCTGCTGTCGATTCAATGCCACCGACTTCCCAGCCAAACCTGAAAATGATTGCAGGTGGAATTCCGGCAAGCACAATTCCAGGATACATCCCAGCAGCACGACGAGCCATATTTGCAGCCGAATTGAACGGCCAAATTTCCATTGCCCAGAGGACACCCAATAACGGCATCAAGGGTGTCAACACTAAGACTGCAATCCAACGGAGGGCTACGACAAATCCTGCAACTACTAAGAAAAAGTTCGATATAACGACCATCGCGAGGATGGTGAACATCCCTCCAAGTGAGGACTGGATGAGCCCACCAAGCCCTGCAGACATATCGTCTACAGGCGCTATTGTAGTCCCAATAGCATCGATGAACTGGAGTGGGATTGAGACCAAGGGGAACCAAACGAATGTTCCCATGAACACGATTACTAGGCGCCTCAAGAGGCGCTTTCGGCGATATGAACTCATCGAGCCTGCGCGAAGCCCAACGAACGCGAACGCGATCACGACCAGCATGATCGCTAACGGCATAATGTATGCTAAGTAAACATCTTGGTAGAGATCAGTCCATGGTGAATTATCCGGCGCCCCAACGACCATATACCCAGAATCAGATCTTGGTGATGGAACGCCGACAATTGGTTCTAAGAGCGTCCCGTAGATATCGTTCACAAGACCGAGAAGGGCATCAGTGAAGTCCTGAAGAATGCTCTCAATCCCATCCTCAACTTGATCCTGCAGCCATGGCATTCAGTTCTCACCTCCATCAGAGGGTGACCCATCGGGATTACCTTCAACAATAGCAAGCTCACACGACTGCTCACTACCATACTCGATTTGCTGAGTAAACGACGGATCTGGTCCAACTTGGGTGATGGCCGTCACGGTCATCGATTCCGTCCCGTATTCTCCACAATCAAGTGACTGAATCGAATTTTCAGTCCGATAAACTGGACCCTCTGAATAGACAGTTGTTTCTCCAGGTGACAAACGGACTTCGTGATAGTATGATTGGGCGTCCTTCGATTGAAGGCGAGCAACTGGAGCTCCTGCCCACTCGAGTTCGGTCAGTACGGACGGAATCGTTCCCTTGTTTTCGATGACGACAGCAGCATGGGCTTCCCAAGCAGAAGATCTCTTCTCCCAGTCCATATCTGGATTCTCTGCCGCCCACAGCACGTCGGTGATTTTGCACTCCGCATCGAGCGAAATCGTCGTCGAGTCGATTGGATCATCGCTCTCAAGACTCTCGAGGGCAACGAGTTCGTACTTGCCAGTCGGGAGATCGTCTTCATACCTGCCGAGAATCTCGAACGAGGCTTCGGTGTCATCTCCCTCGAGACGGGCTTGGTCGAATAACTCGCCATTCGGATCGACGAGGTTGATGAACGCAGTCGAACTCTCCCCAGTGACTTCGACCTCGAGATTCTGCTCGTTCATCTCGACGGTCGCGAAGACATCGCTATCTTCAGTGCTGAGTCCGGTTCCATCCGCTGTACTGTTGTTCGACGGATTTGTGGAGGAGTCCGACATACAGCCAGCAAGTGCAGCGGTACTCAGTCCGATGCTGGCAAGCACTGATCGGCGGGCGATACAACTCTCGTGAGTTGGATTGTTATCGGTCATGGGTATCTGTGAGTCCAAGGAACGTGCCGCCAGTCAGGTAGTCAAACCCGTAGACGGCCAAGGCAACTGGGAGGAACCAGAGCAGCGTTACGAGTGCTAACTGGACGAGTTGAGCGAACTTCGGATACTTCGGCGGGATCTTCGATCGATCCTCTGCAGTAGCGTACATCGTCTCTGCACGCCACCAATCCTCAGCAACATACGTTCCATCGACTACAAGCGATGGCCGCTCCTCGAGGTGGAGTTGAGCCATGCCACTGGCGTTGACGGGAGCCGATTGGTTGCCGACTTCCACGCGCCCAGTCGTCACTGGCTCTCCAGTTGCGTTTTCCGTCACTGTTGCTTCGACGACCGCTCCCGAGGAATCGGCCTTGAGCACGGTCAGATTGAGATTGGTTTCGCGAACGATGCCGTCGTCCGCGAGCGAGACTGTTTGTGACTGGCCGCGAACAATGCCGTGAACGGTGACCGTGTCGAACGAATCGGCTGTAATCGATTCCGACTGCAGTGCCACGGACGATGAGTTCACGTACTGATCGACAGGAGTAACGTCGATTGCCTCAGCTAGGGGCGGCCCAGCATGTTCACTCCCCCAGGCGTCTTCGATCTCGAGCGGTGGTTCGACCGCATCCGGCACGTTGCTCGAGACATCCGGTTCTGCCTGCATGGGGACCGCATAGAGCTGTGCCGGACGCACTGTAGAATTTGCTCGAGTCGTCCCGGTCTCTGTCCGTGAGACCATCGTGTGCCAGCCGGTGTCACCGGCGGCATAGAAGCGCCAGTTCCCGCGAACTCGTGTGACATCGTCGATCTCAATCGTCGACCAGACGGCACCCGGATGAACGACAGCGCCTGTCTGCTCATCATCGGTTTCGAACGTCGTCTGGGTTCCAGTGGCAGTGTCGAGTCGATTGACAGTGGTGTTGCGCGAGTCGGTTACTGTGAGTTGGTCGGACGGATGGGTGAGTTCTGTCTCCCACGAGCCATCACAGGAGTCCGTACTCTGATTATACTCGTCACACGTCCGCCGTTCGTGGCGGAGTTGAGCAGCGATATCCACCGCAACTGTCAGCGTTGGGTCGCCTGACAGGCCGCTATACTCGAGGGTAGACTGGTGACTAGTGTTGGAATCGAGTTGCTGACCATCGACCCGTAGCTCAACCCCATCGAGTTCAGCTTCCTCGAGGGACCACTTCTCACGTACTGGACCGCTCTCACGATCGTCTGGAACCGCGACTCGATAATCAGCTGTCGCAAGTACCTCGCCTTTCGGTGCGATATATGTGGTCGACTCGGTACCCGACTGGAGGACCGTCGACGGCTGAACAGCGAAGATGCTGGCGTGTGCATCTTTGATGTACCGTTCATCGTCAAGGTCTGCCAACTCCGGATGAACTGACATCGCTGTATCACCAGCATCATACTCACCGAAATCGCCGCTATTCCACTGTTCGACATCCTCGATCGGGTTGTCGAACAAATAGTCCGTCGACCTCGAGAGCCGCTGTGTGAATTCTTCAGACGACGACGCGTTTGCATCGAAATCGTCGCTCGAGAGGTTTTCCTGCTCTATATCTTCTGACCACAGCAACTGAAACCGCGACTCGTTGACGCCGTGATCAGACCCGTCAGTGGGGACCGCTGTACTCGAGTTCGAATCTACTGCGAGAGTTGTGGTGCTCGCAAGGCCACCCAAGAGGGTACTTGTGCCGAGGAGGGCAAGCACGACGAGCATCGAACGAGGTGTGGCCATCTGTGAAGAGGTCAGAATGGCTGCACGCAACTCGAGAACTCGAATCCCATCTGACTTCCAACATTGCCGATGAGTTCGGGCGAGATGAGCGCAAGGACGATAATCCCGAAGCCAATACCCGACATCACCAGTCGCTCTTTGGCAGTGTTCTTTTTCTCGGGATTACCACCCGCACGCATGTACGAGAGCCCCGCTCGACAGACATAGAAGCCCGTCGCAGGGAGTCCAAGCCCAGCAATTGCTCCAAAGACGATGGTGATCCCTGTTTCGACGCCAGTTCCACAGTAGACATCACCGACATCCGACTGGGCAGTCACTGAGCCAGTCATAATGACGAAGAATGCGATCCACATGGCGACCGGAAGCACCTTCGGAAACACTCGGGCGGACAGGGCTCGGAACTGATCCGAGAACGTGGATTGCTCATCAGGACGTTTGGCAGACTGTTCGACGGAATCGGGATCGGGACCATTACTCATATGTGGCAATATCTGTGTGGAGTGCATCAGGCTGTGGCTGATAGGTCTCCTCGTTGGACAGCGATGCAATCAGGCCCTCAAGGTCGTATTTTCTGCCACGACTCACATCGGCAACCAGTACGTCGCAGTCTCGGGGACCGCTATTGCAACCGGTCAATCCTGTAATCAGTGCGTCTCGATCGAATCTGGGGACAATGGTACTGCTACTCCACCTGAGAAACACCGCGTTGGCAGATATGACCGGAATTCGTGTGTGAGCAGTCTTGCGCAACATTATTTCGTGACCTAATGTAAGCACTGAACACTCATTATTGGTGTCACATAATAGTTTCTATTGGAGATTGTTACTGGTTATTTACCATCTACGAGAGTTATCTATCGATACAGTATAAATCCGCTGAAACAGTCCCTCTGCTGGAGGACCGAACACGATTGGGTTAAGCCCTGTTTATAGGGTCCGGACAGGAGTGCCCCCGCTGCGGTGCATTCAATGAGGCTGGTCACGAATTTCGTCGGTGGGCAGCGCTCGAGAATAGTCGGGCCACACTCACGGTATCGTTAATCTGAGAATGTCCCGTCCCTATAGCAGGCGTTAGAAATGATCGCTCGCTTTTGGTACAGAGAGTTGCTCAAGAGAGGTATTGATCGCTGTTGTTAGCTCGCCAAGTGAGTCGAAGAACCGGTTGCTGAGAGCTGTTTGCAACTGTCGCCAGCACTCTTCGACCGGATTGAGTCCCGGTGAATACGCCGGTAACGTGACGAAGGCGGAGTCGTCACGGGCCGTCAGGTTCGTGACGGCCGACACCTGAAAGTACGGCGCTCCATCTAACACAATGATCAAGTCATCTTCAAACTCTTAGCATAATGTGAGAATGAAATGTCTCGCGTGGTCGGCGGTAAGGTACTCTTCGAATCAAGAGAAAAAGCGATCACCGTCCTCAGTAATCGCGCCTAAGAGACACGTCCAGTCGCGTTGGCCGGATAATTCGACAGACGGCCGCGTATCGCGAGAAAACCACGCAGCACGCGGCTCGACTTGGACATATTTCTTGGCTTGATCGATGCAGACTACTGTGGCGTCCATTTCCCGCCGCTTTTTCAAGCTCCTCGCGTAACGTTTCTTGCTCATCAGCCTCAGCTTCGGCGGCTGTACGGCGGGGTTTTTTGATAGCTCAATCCCGCTTCTTCGAGCAACCGCCGACAGCTCGGGATTGAATACTCGACATCGTAGGTCTCATCAAGATATTGCTGGACGAGTGCCGGCGTCCACGCCGGGGCGTCGAACCCAACGTCCGCAGGTGAGTCCTAGACAGTTTCTTTGAATTCTTTCTAATCTTTTTCTGAAACCTTTCGTTTTCTCCTAGATCGATGAGCATCAGTTACGGCCTGCTCAAACGACTCGTCAGTATCGAGTCGCTTGAGCCAGCTGTAGACCGTCCGTCGCTGAGCGTCGTACTATTCAGCTAGCTCAGTCTTCGTGACGCCGTTTTTGTACGCTATTGCCGCTAAGGAGTCGCTGTGACGGCTTCTTCCCCTCCACGTTGTCGAGGGCATCTTGCAATTCCTCGACAGAGATTTCGTCGAGATGATCCACTGCGTTGAGTAACAACTTCTCGGTGGTTCCAATCTGAGCGATGCCACTGTGCTCGGAATCCCCATCTGTCCGGCTTAGCAGGGCTGCGTTGCGGTCCGCACCCGTAGGACCGGTTCGTTCACCGGGACACTGGCGACCTCGTCGCTGGCTGCGTTGCGTGCCCGCGCAGTTTGTGGACAGCGTGTCTGTAGACGGCGACCATCAGCGTGGCCGCCGTCTCTGTTTCGGTCTAACTTTCGCTGTCGGCTTCGGATGCCGGCTCAGCGTCACTCTCGGTTGACGATGAGGGTGGCGTCATCGCTTGCCCCACCTCGACACTGGCTTGGAGTGTCGCACAGCCAGGCATATATCACTTACCGTTCGGATCAGTCGAGATCGCGCACACCGCCGTCGCGATTGTAGCTGTCGCTCGGCGGTGACTGCGTCATGCATCTGCTCACACCACCTCCGTGTCTTCTTCGTCGTCTTCGTCTTCATCTTCGGCCGACTCCTGTCGGTCAGCGCTAGTACCTTCGGTCGCTGGCGCATGTTGCTGTGAATCGGTGGCTGTCCGTTCCGTTGCAGTTCGGAGTTCAGTCGCCACCGAGTGTAACTCGTCTAGCGCAGTTCCCTCGGCGCTCCGCTCACGCTCGTCTAGCTGAGAAGCAGCGTGCGCGCCCGACGGTGATATGTCGTGGTGTGTGCTCGCTTTCTCGTTGGACTCGGTGCCGGCATCTCATTTTCACTCTCACTCTCCTACGCTGCCGTGGGTCGAAGCGTCTCTGCTGGTGGCACCAGTTCGTCGAGTTCCGCCTCGAGGTTGTCTGACTCTGCGTCAGGCTCTGGCTCGGGATCTGTCGCTGTCGACTTCGTCTCTGGTATCGGGGCTATGTTGGCCGCCGACACATCCGCACTCTGCGTCTGGGGATCCGAAGCCGCGTCGGCAGCGGTGTCGCTGCTCTCGTCACCGGGCACGTCTGCATCGGTAGGCTCGTCTGCTGGCGGTTCCGCCGTCATCGCGATCCCTTCGTTCGGTCGTCGAGTCGTGTTGCAAGCGTGCTCGGGTCAGCAAGTTCCAGATCATCGTCACGTCTCGTAATGCGTGCCTGCAGCGCGCGGACGAACTCCTGGTGGCACTCGGTGCGCCAGCTGTCGTCTTTCTCGTCCATCGCGCTCGTCGCGTCCTGCGCCGATTGTACACCCGCTGGATCTCTCGATCTGTGTACAGCGGGTTGAGGGCGAGCAATACATCACTGACCGCTCCACGGAGACGCTCCTCGATATCATGTGCCGGCGGAACGTTGGCCTGCGAAGTCTGCTCTATGCGCTCTCGGTCGGCCCAATGACAATCGAGGAAATCGGCCGCCAGCAACTCGAGACACATCCTGAACTGGGCTGGAATCTCGAGAACCCAGACATTGCACTCCAACGTGTGAACTGGCTGTGAAGCCTCAGGCTTGTTCAGAAAGACGGCGACCAGTATCGACTCACCGAGGAGGGGAGACAGTTCACCGACAATGCCGTGAGTCTTGGGCTGATCCAACTGTATCGACGAATTCTGGCTCAGTGGATCCGATGACTGTAGGCACCTACGAGACAACCGTTGAAGCACGAGCGATCGACCCGGAGTTTCGAGCGACCGCCCTAGCGAGGTTCGACCGGACGTGTCCGATCTCGGGTGTGGACCATCCAGGGCTACTGGACATTGCGCACGTCCTCCCGTGGAGCGACTATCCGGAGTACCGAGCTGACCTGTCCAACGTGCTGTCGCTCAGCAAGACATATCACGCAGCGTTTGACCAAGGGCTGTTCACTATCGATCAGGACTACCGAGTGAGGGTGAACCCTGCCTTCGAGACAGAAAGCGAATTACTGCGACGGACAATCCTTGATTGTGCTATAGTAGAATCTGGAAGTCTTTGTAGTGGCACCCGCCGAAGATTGGCGTGTCTCGTTGTCTCTCGAAGATCGGATGAGAGGTGTGAGTAGATACTTCTGGAGATTACTATAGCGAGCAAGTGTTGCTGTCCGACGGGGCCATTGATCCCAAGTACGTTGCTTAGCATAACGAGACGCTCGGGTGGGTGTGAGTGGAATACGGGCCGAAAGATAGGATCGGCTGGGTTTACGTACTTTGTACTTAATCTACCGACCGGCAGATATGCGCTCGAGGAACCCGCCTCTTACGCTAGAAACACATTTCCGGTTGGCTAGTATTTATTGAGAGCGAGTGACACTGTATAGGAGCAGGGGATTGCCAGACATTTCCCGTTCAGTACCCCTGCTAGTGGCAAGAACTCGGTACGGCCGTCCCCCCGGCCGTTTACCCTTCCTCAAGACATACCATGCTCAAGGAACCCGGTTCTACCCGTCTTTACCCTACTTAGAGAGACGAAAACAGGGTTGTAGAACACGCTATGAGAAGGAATACGGAAGAATCGGGTGAGGGGTGCGTCTACATCAGTCCGGCTTCGCGAAGGTTGGACTTAGCACAGTCCCGGCAGATGGTACGCTTGAGTGGTTCAGGTTGATCCCGTTCTTCTGGCAAGACAGTATCTTCGGTCGGTTCCCCACATTCTCTACACTCCCATTCGACCGTGATACCGCGCCAGTCGAGTTCGGCCATGTGTTGTTTTATCTCCTTGTCGTTCGGCGGTAACTCTCGAGGGATTCATCCCTGGATCGCTTCTGGATCGACTTCGCCCCCTGTTTCGCTCATGTATCTATTTCTAGATTATCTGAATAGCTGATTAGTCAGTACCTATCTCACTATCGGCTTTATCTATCGGAATTGACCTCTCCTACCCCTGCCCCATCTAGCATTTTCGCTTGGTCGTGACAGCGGCTACAAGCGTGTAGAACGCCGCTGTTGTCGCTAAACACGCGGTGATAGGCTTTCGTAACGTGACTCTCGCAGTTATCGCAGTGTGCCATTGGTATCAGTCGAATCGGCAGCCGTCACGATGAGTGGTGAACTCCTTACGCCCGGTAAGGATCTCCGGCCACAGTCGTTGCAACGAACGTAGGTGCAGCCCGTGAGGTTCCCGTACTTGTCGTGCCCAGGGAACGGACCTTCCCATTTCTCGCCCGTCTCAATAGTTTCACAGTCGCCAGCGGCTTCTTTGACGGTAATCTGTGCAGCGTTACTCTCATTAGTTCGGAGTTCGTTCGTTGACATGGGTTATTATCTGGCATGAGATAACCCGCTCGAGTGTTCCATCACTCGGGCATTCTACCGGGGACCGAACGCCCCGAGGAGCCGGTTCGTCTCTACCAGTTGGTCACTCCCAAGAGGTGATGAATCTTCCTCAATTGGTTCACCAAATGCGTATCACCAACAGGGATTTACCAATAGGTAGCATTGGCACGGATATGAGCGACAGAGAACGAACGGACTCCGGCCAATTCGTGGAAACAGTGACGCTCGAGGACATGTTAGACGTATTCGACAATGTACGCGGTCCCGTGATTACCTCGAGTGACGTATCGGATTCTCTCGAGTGTACGACCGAAGCCGCCCGGCAGAAACTAACGCGGTTGTACGATCAAGGGAGAGTGGAAAAGCGAAAGACGGGGCGAACAGTCGTGTATTGGCGCACGGATAACGAGAGTCCACAGAGCGGCCACAGTACACCCGGGATCAATCTGAATCTATGAACCATGGTTCTCCCCGAACCAATCGAAGAACCTTGAGAGAACGAACCAGCGGGACGAGAGACGGACGCTCTTGATGAACTCAAGTTCCCTACCGATACGGATCAATCCGAGTGCAAAGCGACAATCCGCGCTGCTCGAGACTACCTGAAAGAGAACGGCCCGTCTACCAAGAGTCAGATTGTATCTGAGATTATGCCACTATATCCCCTTGGCTACGACGTCGACGGAGCACTCGGGCAGATTGAAGCTGGGGACAGATACTGGGGCACTTGGTGGCGACGTATAGTTAAACCCGGACTCGAGGCACTATAGTAGACATTAGAAGTAATTACTCGCACTTGGAACTGAGAGTTGGTCAAGGGCGTTGTCGATCGCTGTTGTAAGTTCAGCAAGTGAGTCAAAAAATCGGTTGCTGAGAGCCGTTTGTAGTTGTCTCCAACACTCTTCAACCGGATTTAGTTCGGGAGAGTACGCCGACGGTACTTTGGACTCGATACGAGCGGCTCGGCATTCTACCTCGCTGCGTGGCGGGGCGACGAACCAGAGGAATTTTCGATCGACTCGAGCGGATCAGTTCGACAGTTGCGGAGATTATCGACATCGTCGACGAAGTGATCCCAGATGAGTGATCAGGGACACCTCTTCGAAATCGTCGATACGCTCGAAATGGTGGGCCTTGATCGTGGCGAGTACCAACTCCACCAGGTACTCGATATCGAGGCACTCGAGCAACTCGTGAACTCGGCCGATCCACATACAGGGCTTGAGATCAGGTTCTCAGTTGGTGAGTTTCGGCTCCGCGTGACGCAGTCCAATGTGCAGGTTCTTCGTTCAGAGTAAGAAGACAATTGAGTGCCTCTTCCTCATTGGAACGGGCCGTTAGCGATCAGTGGCAGGAGATTCGCAGTCACTATAGATGCGTATCGATCAGCGTCGGATAGCGGAATAGCCACCACTTCTATATGTTCACTTCGTCTCGTTCACTCTATCGACGATGACTGATCAGGGCAGTACAGAGGAAGTTTCCATCCGCTGTACCGAATGCGGAGCCGTCTATCCTGCGTTTCGGCTTCCTGATGGGACATTGACGCGGGCCAGCAACAGGCCATCTTGCCGGTGCGGAAGCAATTCATTTGTTGAATTGCAAAGTGTGGGCTGAGTGGTCTGCTACCCGTATTTCTCATTAAGGCCAGATTCTATATTCTCGGATTTCCATACCCAATTATGGGCCATCGGCTTCAGTTCTCAGTTGTACGCTTGACTAGGGAGAATTGTTTTTTACTGCCGAAACCGTTATCTGTTTAGGCACTATCGGATTTGAATGGGCAATATGGAACGTCAGACATCAACCAGCTTCCGAAGTGAGCAATCACATCTCGAATTGTGTACTCATACGTCAGTCTCTGGTGTCGTCACATGGAGTTCCCCATCAACCGCATAGAAGTACCCTCGCTCAAGCACCGGGTGAGTGCGTGGTTTACATCCTCGGACTCAAGGGATAGAGTCTCAGCAGTGAGAAGGACTGTGAGCGCTTGCTCTCGAGGGATCGACTGGACATCTTCATCACCAACTGGATTGAAACAAGACATATAGAGGACATCGTACACGTCCACGATCCACTCCGGCAGCGGCGGCCGCGGATCTGTAAGATCATTCATCGCGCTTTCAGTATCATAGTCGTCGGCATTGAATGGCTTAAAAATATCCCCGCACCAACTGGGAGAGCTACCGCTGTGAGACACCTAGCAAATGTGAGACAGAGTCGAGAAGACCGTACATGGGAGTGTCATAGAACAATTCGAATGACGTTCCTTTCGATCTATTTGAGCTGAACTATCCGTTCACTATACGTGCGTACTGACCGTTAGAGATCTATCAAGTTCAGTTGGCCCGGTTTGTACGAACCAAACGGTTATGTGCGAACATCACGTTAGTCGGATTATGAGCCAAGGACGCGATGACGCGGGCCGATTTGAGGAGTCTGTTACTGAACAAGATATCCTCAAAGTATTCGACTACGAGGATGATCCAGTCCTCACAGCGCCAGAAGTTGCTGACGGCCTTCGGCGGTTTGGGAAGCAAATTACCCCAGAAGGGGTCCGAAACCGGCTCGGAGAAATGGACGAGAAAGGGCTCGTAAGCCGCAAAAAGCTCGGTGCGAGAGCTGTGGGATGGTGGGCAGAGGTTGCCCCCGAATTAGATTCTACCACTGCCAACACTATTGACTCGAGAAAGGAGTCTGACGAGTGGGAGGAATTGTAGCGATATATGGCAACAGTGTTGTTGCATCCTGATGTAGAGAAGGAACTGCAATCTCTCCCAAATGATATTGAGGATCGAATTCGATCGAAATTGACTGAGGCCGGGGAGAATCCAGACCGTCATCTCAAACCGCTCAAAGGACGAGATGAATACTCGCTCCGCATTGGGAAACGGCGAGCAATTATCGATTGGGTCAGCGAACAGAACGAACTTCGCGTACTGGAACTCGATACTCGAGACACAGTATATCAGTAGTACAGCCAATTGGAACCTCGATGCGATCACTACATATGCGTACTGAATGGATGCATCCATCGGGGCTTGATTGTGGAGAAAGTGGCACTGTCTAGTTCTGCACCTCCTCGACCGGCGTCTTTCCATCGAGAGCTTGGTGCGGTCTCTGACAGTTGTAGTAGTGCATAAACTGTTCAAGCCACTCGCGGACGCTCGACCGACTGCCCACCCACGAGTTATGGAAGCGGTCGATCCGCATTTTGAGGGTATGAAACCACTTTTCGATCAGGTTTCGGTCGGTATAGTTGATCTGACCGCTCAGTCCTAATCGGGAGAGCGCAGTCCGATAGCCGAACTGATCGACGAGAAACTCAGCCTCTGAGAGATCGTGTTTCTCGGTGAGTCTATGCAGAAACGCAACCGCTGGATCAGTGCCGTGCCGACCAAACAGCGCGACATCGAGAATTAACTTTGTCTCGATGTCTATTGCAGAATACAACCAAGACCATTCACCGTTGATTTTGACAGCGGTCTCGTCAACCGCGACCCTTGACGGCTTCGCCGTCGGCGGGTCGCAACCGCTATCAGCCAACCGATGTACCCAATTCCAGACCGCTCCATGCGAGCGTTCAACGCCTAATTCAGCGAGAATCGTTGTTGTCTCCCGAAGAGAACAACCGGTCTGATGGAGGCGGACGGCGAACGCCCTGACGGGCGTCGCCGTCCGCTCGTTCTCCCAAGATTCTTCTAAATCCGCCTCATATCTCTCGCTGAGCAGGTCTGCGCGCATCTTGCCCAAGAAACTCAACAACCTGCTCACTTCTCAAACTGGCACAACTATAGTAGACGTTAGAAATAATTGCTCACTTTTGGAACGGAGAGTTGGTCAAGTGCGGTATCGATCGCCGTTGTTAACTCGCTAACAGAGTCGAAGAACCGATTGCTGAGAGCCCTTTGTAACTGTCTCCAGCACTCTTCGACCGGATTTAGTTCCGGCGAATACGCCGGTAGCGTGACGAAGGCGAGGTCGTCACGGGCCGCCAGGTCCGTGACGGCCGACGCCTGAAAGTACGGTGCTCCATCTAACACAACGATCAAGCCATCTTCAAACTCTTGGCATAATGTGAGAATGAAATGTTTTGCGTGCTCGGCGGTAACGTACTCTTCGAATCGAGAGAAAAAATGATCACCGCCCTCGGTGATCGCGCCCAACAGACACGTCCAGTCGCGTTGGCCGGATAATTCGACAGACGGCCGCGTGCCGCGGGGAAACCACGCGGCACGCGGTTCGACTTGAACAGATTTCTTGGTTTGATCGATACAGACTACTGTGGCGTCCAGCTCCCGCCGCTTTTTTGAACTCTTCGCGGAACGTTTCTTGCTCGTCGGCATCGGATTCGGCGGCTGTCCGGCGTGGTTTTTGATAGCTCAATCCCGCTTCTTTGAGCAACCGCCGGCAGCTCGGGATTGAGTACTCGACATCGTAGGTCTCGTCGAGATACTGCTGGACGAGCGCCGGCGTCCACGCCGGCGCGTCGAACCCAACTTCTTCGGGAGATTCATGAACAGTTTGGTCAAACTCTTCTTGATATGTTTCTGATATCTTTCGTTTTCTCCCGGATCGATGAGCATCAGGGACGGCTTGCTCAAGCGGTTCGTCCGTATCGAGGCGCATGAGCTAGCTGTAGATCGTTCTTCGACCAGTGTCGTGCCACTCTGCAAGTTCGGTCTGTGTCACGCCATTCTTGTACGCAATCGCCGCTAACAACCGTTGTGTCGGCCTGTTTCCCTCAACCTTGTCAAGGGCGTCTTGGAGTTCTTCGACGGATATCTCGTCGAGATGGTCCATTGGATACAATAACGATATACGGGCGGAAAATTCTAACGGTTACTATAGCTCGAACAAGAGCGCATCTGTTCGAGTTCACTAACAAGCACCGATCAGGTTCGAAAATACGTTGGACTGCCAAAACGAGTCTGTCGCGAAAGGTAGCTTAAAAATAATACAATGGAATTGAAACCAAATTAGGGGGAGTTGATTAGCGAAAATCCTTATTTCCATCTAATTAAAATGGATTAGGTTGATTAAGCGGTCAACTCTGAATATGGTCGCAACTATTAGTATCTTCGCTCTGTTAAACCGTGTATGGTTTCCGATTCGTCAAAAGGGGGCGGGGTCAAATCAGACGAGACTCTATGCGCTCTACTAGAGGAAATACGCGAATCTGACGGCATTAGACTGACCGAACTAGCCAACAATATGAGTTTGGCAAAGAGTTCAGTGCATAATCATTTATCGACGATGCGATCCCATGGGTTCGTCGTGAAACGAAACGGTGAATATCATCTTGGATTGGAGTTTTTCAAATATGGTCAGTACACCCGGAATGCACAAGAGATCTATTCGGCAGCCTTTCCAGTGCTCGATGATATAGCAGCAGAGACAGGCGAAACAACGTGGCTAATGACTCACGAGAACGGTCGACTAATGTACTTAGATGGGCGGGATCCCAACAATGAGATTAATATTAACATACTTATCGGGTCATGGGAACATATGCACGCCAATTCGGGGGGCAAAGTGATACTTGCACATCTTCCAAAAGGAGAAGTAGACGAGATCATTGAACACCATGGCCTTCCGAAAATGACTGACAAGACAATTACTGACCGTAAAACCCTCAAAAAAGAACTCAAACAAATTCGCGAGCAGGGGTACGCTTTGAATCTTGGTGAAGGCCTCCGTGAGATGCACGCAGTGGCAGTCCCTCTCATCTCCCAAGATACTGTTGAAGGGGCACTCGCAGTGGCAGGACCAACTTATCGAGTAAGTCGAGAGCGATGCGAAGGAGAGTTATTTGAGCGATTACGGGCTGCCGCGGACGATATTGGACTCAGTCTCATTTATTGATAAATCTAATTGAGAAACCATTTGCACTTAGGTTGATGCAATTCGACCGAATCCAACTGTCTCCGCATCGGTTGCCGCACGCGCTGCAGTTTCGTTGAGGTCGAATTCCCGGACGACTTCTCCGTTAGCGAGCAGCGGCTCTAGGAGCGACTCACCGTTAGACGGCGACTCGCGATCGGCGAGTGCTACGGAGTGGCCGCCGTCGGATGTCCGATAGATGTCTTTGACTCCCGGAAGTTTGCCCCGCTTTGAGATCGGTTCACCATTGATCTCGACGATATCCAGCGAGAAGTCAATTGGATCGACGTTACTAATGTAACTGCCGACGCCAAATCCGTCCGCAACATCTCGCAACTGCTCGAGATCTGTCGGCGAGAGTCCACCGCTGACGAAAATATCGATGTCATCGTAGCCAGCCGCCTCGAGGGCCCAGCGGACTTCGCGAACGATGTGTTCGAAATCGCCGCGCCGGGAGTGAGTCGTATCGAGGCGAATGCCGTCTAGATCTTCCCCGAAAGCCTTGGCCGCCTCCAGCACCTCCTCAACCTCGTCGCTGAAGGTATCGCAGAGCGCGATTCGGGGCACATCGGGATCGACGGCGTCGTCGAATGCTTCCCATGCTGCCTGCTGCTCGCCGCGTCCATAGCAAAGTACGAGCGCGTGTGGCATCGTTCCGCTGGCCTCGCGACCAATGATCTCGCCAGCCGTCGTGTTCGAGAAGCCGTCGAGCCCACCAATGAGCGCTCCTCGCTCGACGATTGCCGCGATTGAGGGGTGGACGTGTCTGGCCCCGAAGCTCAGAATTTGTGACTCAGGCGCAGCACGTCGCGTTTCGAGCGCCCTCGTTGCGATTCCGCTCTGGTGACCGAGGAAACCTAAAAGCGACGTTTCGAACTTAGCGAACTCGAGATACGGTCCCTCAATCCGGAGCACGGGACCGCCGTCGAAGAGGTGGCCTTCTCGCAGTGCGTCGACGTTGAGGTTTTGACCCTCAAGGAGATGCGCCGCATCTTTGACGCCGGCCAGTACTTCGAAATTATCCGTCGGAAACTGATCAGCTGTTACCTCAGCGACGACATCGGGGCTCTTCTGCGCGTGTCGTAATGTCTGTTCTGTCTGGTCGAAGTTAGCATCTGTCGCGTCGCCGTTTTGATCGCGTCAATTGGGATGATGTCGAACGTTTCCTTCATACCGGACAACATGGTCGCCTCTGCCGTTACTATTGTGGTTACTATCCTTTTCTAACAAGCATCAGTGGTCACATCATTCGACAATCGCTTGTTCGCTTCGGACTCGTTACGAATCGTTGAGGTAGACACTGATCCGAGTAATTCCCTCGTTGTCAGCATCGAATTCGAAGACGTTGCAGAAGTCCAATTCCACTCGAGTTTCTCCGTTATCTCCCGTTACGGTACCCTCCACAACAGACGCCGTCTCTCCATGGATTACGGTCGTCATTTCGTGGTTCGTGTTCGAGAGTCCTCGTAACTCCGTCATATATGTCTGTAAACCACTGAAACCACTGAGATCACCCGAGAGCGATTCATATATGAATTCGTCAGTGACTACAGGCCGTACGATCTCGAGATCGTCTGAATCCATCGCATCAAAGTATGCATCAATAAGCGTATTTCGATCAACCTTGGACATAGTGTAATACATTCTCGGCACATATATAAAATACCTGGTTCTACATTCATGACTCAGAATTATAATTCTGGAGAGCGCATTGGATTAGATCTACAGATCGTCTGTGAGCGCCCTATCCTCTGCTTGACCTCATCTAACTCTAGTCAGGACATCAATCGTCGCTCATGGTTGATTCATCTTTCTTGATGTCACTGATTGAGTCCCCACCGGAAGTCACGATGCCATCATCAGAGGTATCAACCTCGATTTCACCCTGCTCAATCATCTCCTTCCGCCGTCTCTGATATTCACTGGATTCTAAGATTTCGTGTTCGTGATTGAGTCCCCGATAGATGGCATAACACATGAATAAGAGGACAAGGGCGAAGGGGATACCTGTCGCGATTGACGCTGCCTGCAGCGCCGTTAGCCCACCGCCAATCAACAGCACTGCTGCGATTCCACCCTCGATGAGTGCCCAGAGGATCCGTTGGACCTTCGGTGCGTCGTGTTTCCCGCCAGCGGTCAGTTGATCAATGACGAGTGAACCCGAGTCCGAGGAGGTCACGAAGATGGTCATAACCAATATCGTCGCAAGGATCGACATTACGAGGCCGAGAGGATACTCCGAGAGCATCGCGTACATCACGGCCTCTTGTCCCTGTTCATTGAGTACGGTGAGAAGACCTCCACCGTTCAACTGGGCGTACACCGCCGATCCGCCGAGCGTCGAAAACCAGAAAATTCCGAAGAATGTCGGTACCAGTAGCACGCCACCGACGAATTCTCGGATAGTCCGCCCCTTCGAGATGCGGGCGATGAACATGCCAACGAACGGGGACCACGCGATCCACCATGCCCAGTAAAAGAACGTCCAGTTGCCGAGCCACTCGGTAGCGCCCTCTCCACCGAACGTGCCGGTGAAGAAACTGAGTTCTATCAATGAGTTTGTGTATGTACCTAGAGCCGAACTGAAGCCCCCTAGTAAGTAGAGTGTCGGTCCCGCAATCAGCAAGAAAGCGAGCATAACGACCATAAAGACTGCGTTGATATTACTCAGACGTTTAACCCCCTTTTCTAGTCCTGCAGCAACTGATCCAGCCGCAATAAGGGTAATAACCGCGATCAAGACTACTTGCGTCGATGTCGTCTCCGGAATTGTGATCCCGAAGAGTTGGTCCGAAACGTACACGACCCCAGTGGTGGCCTGTTGGGCCCCGAGACCGAGCGATGTCGCCAGACCGAACAGTGTAGCGAATACTGCAAGTATGTCGATTACGTGGCCCGGCCAGCCGTATATCCGTTTCCCGAGCACCGGCCAGAAGATCGATCGAAAGGTAAGCGGGAGTCCACGGTTATACGCGAAGAAACCCAGACCGAGGCCAACAAGCGCGTAAATTCCCCATGGGGCAAGTCCCCAATGGAAGAAGTTCTGCACTACTGCAGCGTGACCTGCGGCGGACGTTTCGGGTTCAACACCGGCGAAATAGGGCGGAACGGTCTGGAGACCGTACATCGTCTCGGAGACACTGAAGACGATGAGGCCGATCCCCATGCCGGCGCTGAAGAGCATTGCTATCCATGCGAAGTTGCTGAACTCCTTCTCAGCGTTGACACCGCCGATCCGTATCCTACCGTACTTGCTGAGTGCGAAGTATACCACAGCGATAATAGCCGCATTCATGGCCAGAATGAGAAGCCAATCGAACGTGTCCGTCCCTAAGGCCTGAAGTGTGCCGAACGCTTCAACAGCTGTCATTGTCTCTCCGCTGTCGGACCGCAGTCCAACCAGCGCAGCGAGTTGTTGAAATAGCAACGTGACTACGATGAACAGACCAATGACAGTGAGCGAGACGGGAAGCACCACCGGGTGAATATCTAATCGTCCGCCAAACAATTCACGGTTCGCGTCTCCAGGTTCGCGTTTGGAGTCGGGATAAAATAGTTCCTCTTGGAGCGTCTCCGACCGTTTCTCTTCCGTTTTGTTATCATTGGTTTCAGTCATGATGGTCCTCCATTCTGCGCATCTGCGCGTTCGTAATCGGCGTAGTCAGTGTGTCTCGTGGGATCGTTATCGGCACAACTTCTACACTGCGTGGCCAGTTGATTTGTTCGTTCATTCTTGTTCTTCTAGTGCACCGTCTCAGAACGCGACTTAGGAAGACGGGGTTTTCCGTAGTGGTGCGGTTTGGTAAGTTCGTCTAGGTAGCGGTTGGTCACTATCGATTCGTCCGGCGGAGCAGTATCTGTGTCATAGACCATCTAACGCATGCTACCCATAGACACGGTTGGACATAAAAGTTCCCCCCATACCCAGGGAGATGCACAGACAAGACTCTCAGTAATCACAGAGCGAAGATTCCAGCGTTATATACTCGAACCGATCTATTGGACAATTTTAGTAAGTCTCATCCTCTACCGCATTCGAGATAGCGTCGAACCCACCGATATAGGCTACTGCGCTGCCTTTCTCCCGTATCGATACTGCGAGAACAGCGGAAGTCAGAGCTAACTGTTGGTCTCGAGTTTGTGGGTAATCTCGCTCCACGTGTACTCGCGTTCGGACCAGGGATCGTTTCAGTGTTGTTTTCGCAGAGGTCAGTAGCCAGTCAGGATAGACGACATGTCGTGTGACGAGTCGCATCCCGGATCTGGTGAACCATCGTCTGCGCCTTGTGCCGACGAGTCAATGGCACAGTAGTACCGTCGCTACGCTAATTTTACGTCGAATAGTCCGCGCCCACTGTGATTTCCGGTCCTCGTCGGTAGTATCGGCCGAGACGATACAGATCTATCAGACGAGTTCTATCGATTCTGAATTCGTCTCCGTTGATGCCTACTGCTCCAAACTGGGACCTGCTCCCGTCTCGGCGCCCAACGAATCCGGCGCGAAGATTCCATTGCTGAACTCGAACAGTTCCTCCCATGCTTGTTTCTCGATCTCGATGCCTTCCTTGATCAACGTCCGTCCCTTTTCACCTATTTCCGATGAGCGGTACACAGACGTAAGCGCATCCGCCTGTTGGTCTACAAACCGATCCGCGACTCGTTGGATTTCCGTCGAGCTTTGGGGATGATTCGGATCGATGCAAATCGTGAAAAACCCACGTTCACTGCTATCGACACTCTCCGGGTTCGGTTCCATCGCGTCCTCCAGCAGTTGCTTCAGCGTAGCCGCGTCCGTGGCAGACCGACCGCTACCCTCGCCCGGCTCGAAGAAGGCCTGTACCAGCGGGCAGTGTCGCTGTCGATATAGACCGCTATCGATGACGTCCACAAGCTTCGCATAGCTCGACGATCGCCCGTTCAGATTCATCTCCGCGAGGAGTGGCTGTGAGCACCTGGGCACCCCGATGAAACTCCTCGACCCGTCAGGACACGCAGCCAGAACGATGGCTACCATTCCGCGGTTCGCTGCGTGGTACGCTGTGTGTCCGATCGTTGGGAAGCTGTGATCTGCCTCCGGAATGGAAGCGTACGTGATCCCGATTCCTTCCTGCTCGGCCTGCGAGCAACTGAAGTCCAGCGCCGCCGTGCTCGAGACGATACTCGGCTGATCACCGCTGTCGACAATCGAGAAGACTGACGTTTGATCCTCGAGGGATAACTTCGACGGATCCAGCGTCGGGGATTCCTCGATAATCCGGTGAAGCGTGGTGAGACCGCAGTCCTTGTAGACCTCCGTCCACCAGATCGATTTGGCGTTCGCCTTCGAAGCCCCGTTCGACAGTCCCGCGGACGCGAGACATCGATCCGCCAACTGGAATACCTCTCGAGAGCTCAACTTCATTGCGTCACCTCCGATTTTTTCATCAGTTCCGGCCTCGGGGGATACAGCCAGTACGAACTCTTGCCGTCTCGAAGGTCCTCGGGTAATGGTGCACCTTGGAAGAAGGTCCCTTTCACCCATCCCTTGTTCGCCGGATGAGTCTTCTGGATCCCCCAGAAGGACTTGACCAGTGCGACCAGGTGGAGTGGGACGAAGTCGGTGTCCAGGGGATTTCCTCGGATCTCTGCGTACGGGAGCCCATGCACGGACTGAATTCGTTCGACGATATACCGATACTCGGGGTATTCGAACAATACGTCGGCAACCGTGTCCGCTCCGTCGAACGACCGAAGCTCATTTTCGAGTTGTTGCACTTGGAATGCGATATCAACGGGGAGCGCGTATTCTTCGGCCTCGCTCTCACCTTTCTTCCCCAACCGCGGCTCCTCACCGTTGACGGACCGATACCAGAAGTTCTCGTTCGCACCCGGAGCTGACATGTCGATGTCGAGCGTCCACCGGTAATCCGAGGTGACGATCGATCGCAGACGAGAGACGGTCATTCCGGGCCGAATATCGGTCTTCTGCGAGGTTATAAGTGCGGACTTCAGTCCCTCGTACACGTCCGGATGGATATCCATCAACAGGGAGTACAGGACCTCCTCGATCTCCGGCTCGAAGTTGTCTTCAGTCCAACTGGTGATATCCGTCCACGTCGAGATTTCGTTCGCCCGTTCGATTCGCTTTCTGACGCTGTTCAGACCGTCGGCGATTCGGGCCTTCGAGAGAAAGAACTCCTTGGAGTCGCTCTCGCCTTCCGTGAACCACACTTCCGCTCTGTGCAGAATCTCTACGAGTTTCCGGATGTCGTCGTCCGTCGGTTCGACCGTCTTGACTCGCGCAACGGCGACCTCTCTGGCACGGAGCCACGTATGAATGAGCTTGGGGTGGTTCATCGCGAAAAGTGCGACACCCATCCCCGACGAGTTCCCCGTCCCGAGGTACTTCCGAATGCTGTAATCCAGTGTAGCCGCGTCGTCGTCGTGCTCCTTCGCGATGGCGTCCGCCAAATCGTAGCCGAAAATACGCCACATGTACGCAGCGAACATCTGTGCGAGATACGGCTCGTTGAGCGGATGATCTTGCTCGAAGGCCTCGAACACCTTCGTCCCGTTCAGCCCGTTCCCGTAGTAGCCGGAAGACCGGATCAGATATCCGCCCTTCGCCAGGAAATCGATATCGGGTTGGCGGCCGTCCACCAACGACTCGACGATGTGATCGAAGAACCGGGAGCTACGATTCCCTCGCGTCCAGATCAGCACGTCCTCAGGGGTGGCGCGCCCCTTCCGTACGCTCGGTAGCTCCTCGAACTGCCAGTCGATGAACTCTTCGGTCGGGTTTCCCTCGCAGAGGAACCCCCACATGTCCCAGGTGTCCGCGGTGATCCGATCCGTTTTTTCCTCTTCACTGATCTTCTGGGAAAAGATCGGGAACGAAAACTCATGCGATGGCGTCGTAATGCTATATCGAGCCCTCCCGTTTCCTTCTTCGTCGACAGATATCTCGCGGAGGTCGATCTCCCACTGTTCGTCCACCATCCGTCTCGTCAAAATACGCGTAAAACTGAGGGGCGTCTGTTGGAGAGCACTCAGCCGTTCGGGCTGCATCAGATCCGATGGATCCCGCAACGAGTCCATCTGGTACGATTGATTGTCTCGAGCCATCGAATATGGGTATGAGACAGGGTACCTAATAGTTTTTGCTTAGGATAACTGGACCGCTCAGTCGACCATCGTGGACCGCGAACTGCCGAAGCGCTGCCCACGACGACGCGCGTTTAAGTACCCTACGTCGACCGCCATCAGAATGGAATTCGCTGATACCGAACGTACGTTTCCGTGAAGAGTTGCGCCACGCTATGTCCCGATCTGTTCATCGAAGGCGAACGCATCCATGTGAATTGGTCACATTGTTCCTCGAGGGGTTCGAACTCCGATCCGGATCCGAACGGACGGTTCAGTACGGCCTCTCGCATAGAATTACAATAGTATGTTTGTAATACCAATTTACGACAGTATGGTTGTAATTCTCCGCAGAGTGCGAAGTTCGCTGAGACCGAATTATTCTCCCGTGGCAGTGTTAATTGTGCGCGTTTTCCCTCAGAATCCCTATTTTCACCTTCTGAACAGTGATTGAGACGGGCACACCGCTGCAATCCAGTTCCGGCACGATTTGTGTTCGCTCTCAGCGAACTGAGTGATCGTCCGCACTCGATAGTAGCAAAATTAAAATATTTTTCCTATCAATTTAGTACCTCCGTAGGGAGAAAGTACTGAGCTGTCGACCGGCGATAGTACGACCACTAACACGCTGAACTAGCAGCGCTACTCGCACGGTGTCGAATTCGACAGGAGGATGTGCAGTAAAAGTAGACGGGAAAGCGTTCGCCGACACCGAAGCGATAACGGAGTGGATAGAATCCACGGAACGATCTGGTTGACAGAGAGAGTCCGGCAAAATGTGCAGTCCGCAGTCACCTGACGACGATACCTCCACGGATTCCGTGAAGCGAAACGGCGAGTACCGTCTCGGCTTCACGTTCTTCGACTAGTCAGTACAGATGTGCGAAACGTCTCAAGCGTTCCGCGAGTTGATAGTAGTCGGCGAAATCACCGCGGGGACGGACCGACGACGTAGCTGACGAATCACAGGGGTCCGTCGATCGGTGACGTTGTGGACACACATCGGCCAATTCGGGCAACGATGATACTTACGCATCTGCCGGATAACCGGTGAATTCGATCGCAACAGGATATCCGCTCACGATTCTCGAGCGAGACTCGTCTCTCGTCTCGGTGATGCAGTCACCGATCGGATCGACAGCCACGCAGTGGTTCGCCGTGCGACGGCGGAAGACGATTTGCGACGGAGAATCCTGCCGACGGGAATAGACGTGCTGGTAGCACGGAAACTGATCGAGAAGGTCGTTTCGAACACCGTGAGCGACTCAGGCGTCACCGCGCCCCAGAACATCTGTCACGAAATCGTACCACGAACGATCTCTGTGTCGTGATGTCGGAAAATACGCCGAGCGTAGTACCCTTTCGGTCAGTTCCAGAGTTCGCTTCGGATTGCCAGAACCAGCTTACGTATCCATGTTGAAGGGGTCGGACACTTCCCCGTCGAGATCCATCCAGACGCTCTTCGTCTGGAGGTATTCGTCGAGGCCCTCTTTGCCCTGTTCCCTCCCGAGACCGCTGGCCTTGTACCCGCCGAGGGGAGCGCGATAGGACATCACGCGATATTCGTTTATAACGACCGTCCCCGCTTCGATCCCGTCGGCCAACCTGTGTGCACGACGCATGTTCTCCGTCCAGACGCCGGCGGCGAGACCGTAGTCGGTGTCGTTCGCCAGCTGGATTGCCTCCTCCTCGTCGGAGAACCTGATGACGGACGCGACGGGGCCAAAAATCTCCTCCTGGGCAACCTGCATTCCGTTATCGACCTCGGTGAGGATCGTCGGCTGAATGAAGAGGTCACCGGGGAGATCGTCCGGCTGTTCACCGCCGAACGCGATCTCGGCCCCCTCCGACGTTCCGATATCGATGTATTTTCGGATCTTGTCCCACTGCTCCGGGAACGCGACCGGCCCCATCTCGGTTTCGCGGTCGAGCGGATCGCCCAGCTCGATATCGTTCGCACGGGTGACGAATCGATCGACGAATTCGTCGTAGATCTCGTCGGCCACCAGGACGCGCGAGCCCGCCACGCACGTCTGCCCAGTTGCAGCGAAGATTCCCTTAATGACGCCGTTGACGGCGTTATCCAGATTGGCGTCCGGAAAGACGACGTTCGGGCTCTTCCCTCCGAGCTCGAGTGAGACGGGAATGAGCTTTTCGCCGGTGGCTTTCCCGATCTGTCGACCGACCGCTGTGCTTCCCGTGAACGAGAGCTTGTCGACGTCGTCGTGGTCGGTCAACGCCTGTCCCGCGGCCGCGGCGCCCGGAACGACGTTGTATACGCCCTCCGGAAGATCCGTCTCCTCGTAGATGAGTTCGGCAAACCGAAGGGCGCTGACGGGCGTGTGCTCGCTGGGTTTGTGAACGAACGTGTTCCCCGCGGCGAGCGCGGGTGCGAGCTTCAGCGTCAGCAACAGGAGGGGGGAGTTCCAGGGCGTGATCGCCCCCACGACACCGTAGGGTTCCTTCTGAGTGTAGTTGAACATCTCACCGCCTTTGTTCTCGACCGGAATAACGGTCCCCTCGAGCGTGTCACAGAGGCTCCCGTGGTACCGGTACCACTCGCTCAGATTCTCGATCTGTCCCTCCATCTCGCGGATCAGCTTCCCGTTCTGGAGAGTTTCCAGTTGCCCTAATTCCTCGTAGTGTTCGTCGAGAACATCGGCTATTTGGTAAAGGATTTCCCGCCGCTTGCTCGGGAGGGTATCCTTCCATCCGTTTTCGTACGCTCGGCGCGCCGCCCCGACAGCATCGTCTATGTCGTCTTCTCCGGCCTGGGGAACGGTAGCCCACTGTTCGCCGGTGTATGGAAAGGACACTGCTATTCGATCGTCAGTGGCGGGTTCTCGGTAGTCGCCATCGATTATCACGTCGTAATGCGTCTCGCTATCCAGCACTGTTTGCGCGTCGACCATGTGGTTGAGTCTCACCTCCACACGTTTAACGATACCGGTGAACCACGTTTCAGCATACTCACTGTCTCGCTCAATCCGAATGTGTCGGTGATTTTCGGGGCCATACAGCCAAGACTGCGAGCAGGGCCCGTAGTTCACTCGCGTATGGGATACGGGGCGCGAGTGAATCATGTTCTGGCCGCCACGTATGCCAATGCATCTACACATCCGATAGTATTTTATGTATCTGTACACAATTTCAAATTGGAATGAATCAAGCACTCAGTGGTATTCTTTCGCCAGTGTTAACACCGATTGAAGATGGTTCCGTGGCGATCGAACGTGTCTCCGATTCAGTCGAATTCACGCAAGCGTGTGGTTGTCATGGACTTATCGCTGCGGGAACCGGCGTTCAAGAGACGGTATCGCTAACGGTCGACGAACGGAAAGAACTCGTCTCGGCAACGATCGAAGCGACCGACGACAGGCCTGTTCTGGTCGGCATTTCCCATCCGTCACAGCATGTTGCCACCGAACTCGCAACGCATGCGGAGGCTGCTAATGCGGATGGTATCCTCGCGATGCCCCCGTGGGGGCTCACCCCAGACGACGATGCTGTGGTGTCGTACTATGAGTCTATCACCGAGTCGACGGACCTCCCAATCCTCCTCTATAACAACCCGACAGTGACCGTAGACCTTTCCACCGAAACGATGCGGCGCATTGCGCGCCTCGAGAACGTGGAGTACGTGAAAGAAACGTCTCGTAACTGGAAGAAACTCGCGTGGCTCATCGAACACGTTGACAACGCCGGACTGGCATCAGTGTTCGGTACGATGGATGTTCTCCTGCCCGTAATGGAAGCAGGCGGTCACGGTGCAGTGATTCCAGCACCCGCGAGTACGCCAGCGATGAGAGTCTATGAAGCATTCCAGAACGGAGACAGGGAAGCTGCTGGAGAAGCCCAGCGCGCGTTCGTTGATTTCCCTCCCGACGAAGTGAACACCAGCCTGATGCCCGCGGTCAAGGCCGCTGCGAACCTCTCTGGCGTCCCGCTCGGGCCACCTCGGTCGCCCTACCAGCCAGTTTCAGACGAGGGACGGACAGCGATACAGCAATGGCTCGAACGTGAGGACGTCCCATTGCTAGAGTAAGGGTATCTCCGGCCGGCGGGACATCGCTCTCCTAATTATCTTTTCCTAACGGACGTTCTTTTATCACGTAACCTATCGTCGATGGCGGCTATAGTAGAATCTGGAAGTCTTTGTAGTGGCACCCGCCGAAGATTGGCGTGTCTCGTTGTCTCTCGAAGATCTGATGAGAGGAGTGAGTAGACACTTCTGGAGATTACTATAGTTTTGAATCTCTGAATCAGTTTTGACGGTTGAGACTATCTTATTAAATTACTTCATGAGTGACTAAATTAACCTTCATCCACTGAGGGCCTGTTTGATTTTTATTATATAATTTAGGTACTAAATATCAATTGTGGTTATCCTTCGTCACCTTCGTAGACTCTGAGAATCAGTGGGGATCAAGGTCTTCTTGAACCTGTTCGGAAATACCTAACTGTGCATTGTAAATTTAGTTAAAAAATTGCTACAAAAGAGTCATTAGCCGTAGTTTCTTTGGGAGACAATGGCCACGGCTCTATTTCGATGGGAGATATTATCGTTCGTAGATACCGAACAACTTCACATAATATTATGTAGTGATATGTGGAAATGAGTTAGGCTTTAGTAGGCCAATGTTGATTATGAAGGCGTGTCAGGTAATAACACACGAAGGACCGTGAAAACGGCCGATACGCTCTTTGACATCATTGAAAAAGTGCAGAAATTAGACGGATGTACCGTTACTGAGCTGGCGAATAACCTCGATATTGCGAAAAGTACAGCTCACACGTACTTGTCGACCCTAGAACAAAAGGAGTACATTACGAAAGACGGGAACACGTATAACCTGAGTCTCAAGTTTCTCGACCACGGAATGCATACACTGACGAATCATAAAGTAGCGTCGGCATCTCGCCCATCGCTCAAACAAACGGCGGAAGAGACAGGAGAACTCGTCTGGCTTATCGTCGAAGAACATGGTCGAGCCGTATATTTAGACCGAGCGAAGGGGGATAAAGCGGTCCAAACGAACGGTCGACGGGGACTGCGGACGTACCTCCACGTTCTCGCAGCAGGAAAGGCTATTTTGGCACATATGGATGACAAGGAGATGAGAGAGGTTATCGATCGACATGGACTCCCTGCACAAACTGAAAATACGATAACTAATCGAGAGACATTGTTCAGGGAACTTGAGAGGGCTCGCGAACGAGGATACGCGTACAATAACGCAGAAGAAGTCAACGGCGTCCGTGCGATCGGGGCACCGATCATTCAGAACGGAACGGTATACGGTGGGGTGAGTATTGCCGGTCCAATAGCAAGATTTCAGGACGACGAATATGACCGAAAGATGCGAAAAGCAGTTGAAGAAGTAACGAACACTATCGAACTCGATTTACAGTATTGATAGTTATCTGATTTATTCCTCTCTCCCGCCCATTACTTCGCCCATATTGAAAGCGGAAATTTGTAGCTGGCAACTCATTACGAGTGTTCGGTCATCCTCCCAGTATAAGTCCAACCCCAAAGTCAAATGTGGTATGTCCACAATTGCAGTGGATGTCGGTGGCACACATACCGACCTATACGGATGGCTCAGTGACGAAAAGAGAGTCGTGCAAGAAAAGGTACCAACGACAACCGATGATCCCACAGCTGGGGTGATGAATGCGCTTCAAGTTGCTGGTGTAGATCTCACGTCAGTAGACACGTTCATGCACGGGAGTACAATCGCAACAAACGCAGTAATCGAAGGCGAATATTCAGCGACACCGTTCATTACAACGGAAGGATTCCGAGACCTTATCGAGATCGGCCGGTATCATCGCGAAGAACTATACAACCCATATCAATCAAAGCCGGAACCACTTACGCCTCGTCGACACCGGTTCACGGTAACTGAACGCGTTAACGAAGAAGGCGAAGTCACGGAATCGCTTGATGAGCAAGCTGTGTATGAGCTCGCCGAACGATTCCGGCAAAATGAAGTTCAGAGCGTTGCCGTCGGGTTCATCAACTCGTATTCGAACCCAGAACACGAACAGCGAGTACAGGAGATCATAGAGGAGACCGTCGATGACACCTATGTTGCTATTTCCTCGGAAATAAGCGGAAAACTCGGCTCGGTTCCGCGGTTTAACAGCACGATCATGAATGCAGCCCTTGAGCCGGTGATGTCGGGGTACCTAGACAAACTTAACCGAAAAATTAAGGATGAAGGGTTTAGTGGATCGTTTTACGTCATTCGTTCGGACGGCGGCGTGGCCGGTACCGAGAAAGCGAAACGGCAAGCAGAGACGACCATTCTTTCAGGACCCGCTGCAGGCGTTAAGGGGAGTCAGGCCATCGGCGAAGCAGTTGGGGAATCAAACGTCATCGGAATGGATATGGGCGGTACTTCGACGGACGTCTCATTAATCGAGGACGGTGAGCCACTCGTCACGACAGAGTACGAGGTCAAATTCGATATTCCGTTAGTGAAGCCGATGCTCGATGTGACCACCATCGGGTCCGGCGGCGGTAGTATCGCATGGATCGACGAGGGCGGCTCGCTTCGAGTTGGCCCACAGAGTGCCGGGGCCGAGCCTGGACCGGTCTGTTACGGCATGGGCGGTACCGAACCAACGATTACCGATGCCCATCTTGTGCTCGGACGACTCGATCCTGAGACGGTTCTCGGAGGGAAACGGTCTCTGGACAGAGACGCGGCCCATAACGCAATCAAGCGTCTCGCCGATCGCCTCGATATGAACGCTCTCGAGGCTGCCGAGGGGATTCTGAAGATCGCAAACGAGAACACAGCCGCTGCAGTTCGTGAAACGACGATAGAGCGGGGACAGGATCCGCGCGAGTACTACCTCATCGGATTCGGTGGCGCCGGTCCGATGCACGCTGCCGAGGTCGCGGAGAGCCTAGACGTGTCTTCCGTTGTCGTTCCGAGCGCGTCAGGGGTCCTCTCAGCAGTAGGGGGAACAATGATGAATATCCAGCACAACAATGACAAGACTTTCTACAAACCCGTCAAAGCAACCACTCCATCCGAATTAGAGACCGAGTTCCAGGAACTGGAACGGGATATCCACGCGATATTCGAAGAGGAGGGGATCGCCTCTGCGGACGTAGAGCTGGAACGGATTGCTGAAATGCGATATGTCGGTCAAACGTACGAGGTTGATGTTCCCGTATCTGACGAGAGTCTTGACGAGGGAACTATCGACCGATTGTCATCAGAGTTCCACAGGAGACACGAACAGGAGTACGGAATCGCGTCGGATCAGTTCCCAGTTACGTTCGCAAATTTACGCGTCGTCGGGAGCCAGTCAACGGCTACCCAGGAGTTTCAGGGTCCGAGTAGTACGGAAACCGATTCGGCAGATGGCGGAACGCGCGAGGTGTATTTCGATGGTGAGTGGCAAGAGACATCGATTTATCTCCGGGAGGGCCTTGATCCAGGAACGGAGTTTGAGGGTCCGGCTATAGTGGAAGGCGACCATTCGACGATAACCATTAATCCGACGATGAGCGCCTCGATCGACGAACACGAGAACGTGATTATTGACACTCAAAATTAAAGAGGTACTTAATAATGTCCCAACAAACCCAAAGCGAAAACGAGATCGACGCAGTGACCTTCGAAGTACTCCGAAGCGGATACGAGCATACTGCAGACCGGATGAGTACGGTGCTCCAGCGGACGGCGTTCTCGCCGATCATCTACGACATGGTAGATTTCTCCAACGCGATTTTCACCCCCAACGTTGATCTCGTCGGGCAAACAGCGAACTGTCCGATCCATCTCGCGGCCATGCACTTCAGCGCGGAAGCGTCACTCGAAGAATTTGGAGTCGATGAACTAGGGGAAGACGACATCGTCCTTCTCAACGATCCGTACAATGGCGGTACCCATATCAACGATGTTACTTGGACACAGCCGATATACGATAGTTCGGATGAACTCCTCGGATTCGGCGTCAGCCGCGGCCACTGGACGGATCTTGGAGGCGGTGGACCGGGCGGACAGTCATGGGGCACCCATATCGCTGAAGAGGGACTTCGAATTCCGCCATCGAAAATCGTCGAAAACGGCGAACTGAACAAGACCCTCCTCGAAATTCTGAAAAGCAATACTCGATCCCCTCAGTACATTGAGGGGGACGTCCAAGCACATCGAGCGGCGCTGACGGCCGCCAAAGACGAACTCCATCGGCTTGAGCGGAAGTACGGCGCCGATACGGTGAGACAGGGAATGAGCGATGTCCTGGACTACACCGAGGAACGAACGCGAGAAGCGATCCGCGAAATACCTGATGGTCGGTACAATGCTCGCGATTACGGGGATTGCGATGGGATAACCGAAGACTCGATCTATCTCGACGTAACCCTCATCGTTGACGATGATGAGATTACTGTTGATTTCGAAGGTACTGACGATGCCGTTGCCGGGTCAGTTAATTCTCCAAAGGCAAATACGTACTCGGCGGTCTACTACGCATTAAAGTTCTTCACCGATCCCGATGCACCGGCTAATGCTGGAATGTACAGACCGATCGAAATCGAACTTCCCGAAGGGTCTTGGGTGAATCCGGACTGGCCGCGACCCGTGATCGGCTGTACGACGTTCGCGGCGTCGAAAATCTGTGCAGTCATCTGGCAAGCTCTCGCGGATGCGATCCCGGAAGAAATCGTTGCCCCGACGTATTCCGAGTGTAACTGGTTTACCGTCCAGCAGGAAGATCCGGAGACTGACGACGCGTACGTGTGGTCTGATCTCCCGCCTGGCGGATGGGGCGGAACACCGTCTGGAGATGGAATGGAGACGACGGCGGATCCGCTCGGCAACTGTATGGATCTTCCTGTCGAACGGTCCGAATTACTCTTCCCGGTCACTGTGGACCGCCGGGAATTCATTTCCGATTCTGGAGGTGATGGTGAGTATCGAGGCGGACTGGGACTCCGAGAGACGTTTACCTTCCACGGATACGCGGAACTCAGTGTCGAAACGAGCAGGACGAAAGAGGGAACTCCCGGAGTCAACGGCGGTCAATCAGGTGGATTAGGTCGGCTGATCAAAAACTACGGAAGCGATGACGAAGAAGTAATCGGCGGCTGGAAGACGGACTCTGATGAGTGGGAGATGTGTCTGATCGGGAGCGAACCGTTCCAGCCTGGTGAATCGTTCACTATCGAAACACAGGGCGGCGGTGGGTGGGGTGATCCGGCCAAACGCGATCCTGAAGCGGTTCGAGAGGATGTGCGTGACGGGAAGGTCAGCCGCGAAACCGCCGCTGAAATATACGATGTCGATATTGACGGCGAGTAATCATGCCAGAGCGTGATGTGATCGTGATCGGCGGTGGTGTTGCTGGCATGAGCTGCGCCTATCACCTCGCTGCTGCTGGAGTTGAGGACGTCATGGTACTCGAAAAGGATCAACCAGCGAGCAAAGCGAGCGGACGAGCGGCTGGGTTTATTACCCCTGATCAATTCCTGAGTACCGGTACGCACCCCGAGGAGCATCGATACATACTCGAGTTCTGGAAGGACATGGCTCGGGATTCAAAAATCGACCCTCACTACGGTGATGCGTACACGTTCGCTCGCAATAATGAATCGGTATCGTATCTCGAGGAGTTGCACGAGCGAACAGAGATAGACTCACGACTCCTCAATAGCGACGAAATCAGCGAGCAAATTCCAGATCTCATTACTGATAACATCGAGCTGGGATTCACGTTCGAAAACGGATTTTCGATCGATCCGTACACTGCAACAGTCACTGTAATGGAGAAGGCGACCGCTCTCGGAACGGAGGTTCGAACTGAACCGGTCACATCGATCACTCCGCTATCACAAGACGAGACTCGTATTACGACGCCTGAACGAACATACACTGCATCGGTGGTGATAGTGGCCGCGGGCGCATGGAGTAAATCTCTGACACGGGATATTGATATTTCACTACCATTGAAACCACGGATCAGTCAGATCATCACGCTGGATCCCAAATCCGAAGTTGACCTTCCACTGATTAACGATCCCGATCTACTCCTCTATTATCGGAGGGAAGCGAATGGAGAAGTGCTAATCGGCGGTGGAACAGGGAAGACAGAGATTGCTCCGTCAACGTTTGATTCGTCGGTTCGTGAAGAGTTCTTGCATGAGGTAGCTGAAAAAGCCCCACAGATTTCCGAAAAGCTCAGAGAGGCTGACGTGACTGGAAAATGGGCCGGGCTCTGTTCAGCAACTCCCGATCGACATCCTCTAATCGGAAAGATCCATTCTGATGGAATTTACGCATGCTGTGGTTTTAATGGCGAAGGAATCATGTATAGCGCTGTTGCCGGACAGCTGATTACTGACCTCGTTACCGAGACGAAATCGGAATTCAACGTCAAAACGTTCGACCCTGACCGATTCTCCTCACCGAAGTCCGACTTCGAGATACGGAGTGCTATCGAGTGGTGAACTACCCCTAAAAAGTGTCTGAAATTCTATGGTAACACGTGTCGCGGCGGTATCGGATGAGGAAGGTGTGTCACCGGACCGGATTCCCGCACTCACGTTTACGAACAACGCCGCCGGCTCCATGCGAGAGAGACTCAACGCGAAACTCGGTACCGCCGGGTACGACATCGATGCATACACGTACCACTCGATCTGTAACGGTTGCTGACCGACTACGCGTACGAAGCCAGGATTACTTCGGATTTCGACGTCGTCAGTGAGGCCGAGAAGTACGCGATCGTGCTGGATGTCTTAGATGATATGAGTACCGGTGGGTGAAGCCCAACGTCTACGGCTCCGACTCGTATCGAAGCGATGCCGCGTCCAAACTCCTCTCGTTCATCGGGACGGTTTTGCAAGAATGTGCTCTGTATTCAGCACGCCACTATTGACAGTTATTAAAGGGATAGTCAGGCACTAAGGCCACGCCTTCGTCTCTACTTACCGGGTCGCGGAAGCATCATACATAGCCTGAACAGCGACACGCCGGACAAAGTCGTTATTGATCGCGCCAACGTCAGCCAGCAGGTGATTAAGCAGTACTACGAACGGAGTACGGAGCGCGAAAAGATGGAGCAAAAGGAATACTTAGACAGCCTCCAGTCTAACTTTATCGATTCCGTTAGCTTGATCTGCATATTTAAGTTGGTTCTCAACACATATATGTGATTTTTGTCGGTTGCTGCTTTGTCCTATCCTCTTCCGACAACGGTGTGAAAATAGCGTGACATCGAGAAGCGGTTATTGTTAGAGCTTCGGGAGAAAGAGACTAGTAGAAGGAATATATGTTAACAGAAGGCAATGTTCAGATAAGCTGATTCCATGCGAAGGCGAATGATCGAAGCCAGTCATCGGCTGTCTCTGCTTTGGCGTTGCGAAAGCAGTTTGAAAACGAAGAGGTTCGATGTTTTACCTCACGAAAGATACGTTCGACACTGTTCCGATTTCCATGGCGTTCGTATCTGAAATCGAGGCTATGCCGCGAGCCGGCGTCTTTTAGCGAGTGTGAGCCATCGATGAGAAACACAGCGTCGTCGACGTCGTGTTTCTCGCGTAGTTCGGCAAAGAACGCGTGAGAAATAACCTTATTTGTCGTCGGTTCAAGCTTTGTATGGAGCAATTTGTTTGCCCCGGTATCGACAGCGGCGTACAGCCAATATTGCTCATCATTGAGTCGAATCACCGTCTCATCGACCGCAACGTGATCCGGACTGCAGCCATCTTCGGGCTGTAGATCGGCTTTGTAAACCCAATTATGAACAGTTGATCGAGCGCGTTTGACGCCAAATATATAAAGAACAGATACAGTATTTGAAAGCGATAGTCCAGCAAGGTGCAACTGAATACTGAGCTTCATCAGAAATCGTGGTGTCGCTTCTCGTTCAACAAAGTCTAAGTCGATCTGGCCGATACAACCGTTGAGGCTAGTGTTTTCCAACATGGACACTCAGAAAACGCTACACCTCACCTTTCAATCTTTATCTGAACACCGCCCCGAGTCCGATCGGACGGTTACGTCGCCATCGATCGACGTTCGAGTGGCGAACGCGTAATCGCTTCGCGGGAGAACGTTCCGTACGCGTGACGCTATCCTGACGACCGGTATCGAAGCGTTGAGTATGCGTCGACGGCTTTGCCGGAACGATGACCGACTCTCAATTCGAGGAACTTCGAGCACAGGCCGCCGATGCGGTCGCTGAGGACGACCTCGTCTCGGTGTATACCGGACTCGTCCACGACGACGGCTGACACGAGTACTACTTCGGAAACGACACCGAAGAGGCGACGGAACTCCGGGAGACGGCCGCCATCCACCTCGGCATGATGCTCCGCGTTCTCGCCGACCGGTCTCACAGTTCCGTCGACGAGATCACCGACCTCGCGGTCGAGTGCGCCGAAGAGATGGAGCTTCGGTAACCGTCGAGCGGACGACCGCGGAGCGGCTTTAGTTTTTCGAACCGAACGAGAGTGGTACTGACGAACGCCTTCTGACTCGTCGTGATAGGTAGCGCGTGAAAAGTGAGCGCCAGTTCACAGCAACATTGGTCGGTATATGAACCCTCAAGAACTCTGACGAGGACTTCAGCCTATGGAAGCGACTAATCCAGCGACGAATGAGTGGATAGATTCGTACGAGGAGGATACCGCTAGCGATGCTGAGACCGCTATCTCACAGGCCACTGTCGCATTCGAGGAGTGGCGAAAGACGCCGCTGCGCAAACGTCAAGAACTTCTCGCCAACGCGGGCAATGTACTTCGGGATCGAAAGCGCGAACTGGGGGAACTGATGACGCGCGAGATGGGGAAACCGATTGCGCAGGCGGTCAAAGAGATCGAGAAATGTGCGTGGACCTGTGACCACTATGCCGAGTTCTCGAGCGCGTATCTCTCTGAGGACGGTCACCCAAGCCCACCTGGAACGACGGTGAAGACTCGGTACGATCCACTCGGTCCTGTTCTTGCGGTCATGCCCTGGAACTATCCCTTCTGGCAGGTGTTCCGATTCGCCGCGCCGAGCCTCACTGCCGGCAACGTAGGGTTGCTCAAACACGCCTCAAACGTCCCTGGATGCGCGTTGGCAATCGAGGAAGTCTTTCGCGAGGCGGGCTACCCAGAAGACGTCTTCCAATCTCTCCTCATTTCGTCGGATCTCGTAGACGACGTACTAGAGGATAACCGCGTTCGAGCCGCGACGCTCACTGGCAGTGGTCCGGCAGGCCGAGCGGTCGCGTCCACCGCCGGAGAGAATCTTAAGAAAACAGTCCTAGAGCTCGGCGGAAGCGATCCCTTCGTCGTCCTTGATGACGCTGATCTCGACGCTGCAGCTGAAACCGGTGCTTGGGCTCGAAACATGAACGGCGGCCAGTCATGTATCGCAGCAAAGCGATTCATCGTCCATGACGCGGTCTACGAAGCGTTCCTCGACAAATTCGTGTCTGAAGTGGAGTCGCTCACTGTCGATGATCCGATGGATGAAGACACCGACGTGGGACCTCAGGCCAGTCAGAGTTTGATGGAAGAACTCCATGAGCAAGTTGAGGCGAGCGTCGACGCGGGCGCGACACTACTCACAGGTGGCGCACCGCTAGATCGTGATGGCGCGTTCTATCCTCCGACAATCCTAACCGACGTTCCCGCTGGGTGCCCGGCTGACAGCGAGGAACTGTTCGGTCCCGTTGCGTCGGTGTTCAGAATCGAAAGCGAGCAGGCTGCCATCGAGAAAGCTAACGAGAGTCGTTTCGGTCTTGGGGCCTCAATCTGGACCGAAGACCGAGACCGCGGCGAGCGAGTCGCCGCGAACATCGACGCCGGTTGCACGTACATCAACCAGCTTACGAAATCAGACCCGCGCGTTCCGTTCGGTGGCATAAAGGACTCCGGGTACGGCCGCGAACTCTCAGAAGCTGGCATCAAGGAGTTTGTAAACAGTAAGACTGTCTGGATAGAATAATGGCCATATAGAAGAGAATCTATATTGATTGGGTGAATCACCTACCCTACTCACGCACTTCGCTCGCTCCTTGAAGGAAGGACATGCTCGCCTCATTCTGGTAAATTGTCCATGTCATATCCTGCCGTCTTTGGTAAGATCAGCGCAGACTGCTCCTGCTATCGATGTCGTTTTGGAGCGTTTGATCGATAGGTGGTCGGAGTGTCTGGAACAGCTGCTACCACCAATAATTCCGACTGGACCTTCGCCGCTCGTTAGGACTCTGGTTCAGCGAAGGTCAGCATTCGCTTTGGGTTCTCTATCAGTATCTGTTCGACATCCGCCTCTGTGATTCCAAATTCGCGACCGGGTTCGTTGATCAGTAGCAGCGGAACCACGTCGTTGAGGATGTGGAAATACCCTCTTCCACCGTACTTGGCTAACTGGGCTTTTCGATGTCTGTCGTGGGAAAAGAGGAGATTGGACGCATATCCGTCGTTCACGAGTTCCGTGATCCACTCGGCCCGGTGGAGATTCGACGGGCGCGCATAGTCGCGGTCGATCCAGTCGACAGTGAAGTGCTCCTCCATGCCCCATTCGTCGTACTCAATGAACGCGCCGCGCTCAGCGAGTTCCTTCTGGTACTTCAGTCCGGTCCCCTCGAAGAAGGCCCGATCCATGTGATCGATCACAACGCGTTCAGCCGGTAGCCCCTCGTCCTCAAGAATGTCCAGAATTTCTAGCCCCCACCTCGACGAGGGGTACGTTCCGTCGCGTCGGTGGCTCTTCCCGTTCGGATGCACAGTGACCGATGCACCCGTCTCGAGAGCGGCTCTCGCGCCAGCTCGCAATACCTTCTCTTCGTCCTCGTTGATCTCCCCCGACACGCCGAGTTCGCCGATAATCCCTGCTCTGACGTCTGACGAGCCGATCCCATTTCGAATGTCGTCGACGAATTCTGCCTGTACCTCATCGATATTTTTTTCCGCCATCTCTGGTGGATGACTGGCCTCCGTGTAGTATGCGGTCCCGTGGACGACGTTCACACCGGTCTCTCGCATCACGGCCCGTACTGCGTCCGGATCACGTCCAAAGTGCTTCGGCGTGACGTCGACGATGGCGTCGCCGCCACGTCGATAATACTTCGACACCTCCTCGACGGCGTCATCAAGCGAGTCGAGAAACAATTGATCAGGAGCCATGTGGAATCCACCGCCCTGCTGAGCGAACCATCGGTTCTCGAGGGAGAGTTGTTCCTTCGACCGTTTTCTGTTTACCGGAGATTCAAAACGGATCTTGTCCGACGTGACCGAGAGGTCGGAGAACAGGTGTTCGTGCGTTATTGTCACGCCGAGCGCATCGGGGTCTATTCGACCGTCTACAGTGACGATACTGCCAGCGTCTGAGCCCATGACTGATCGATATTCAACGATATACGTTAATCTACTGGTGTTGGACCTATTGATATGCAAAGTCCTAGCTTTCTCGGGGACGAGGAGGTTATCCAGGAGAGTCTGTTGGAGAGAGGAAACAGCGTGAGGTATCGAAATGCCACGCTGGGACGGGAATGATCTAGCTGCCATCGATGATAGGTTACGTGATGAAAGAACGTCTGCTATGAGAAGGTGATTAGAAGAGCGACGTCCCCGCCAGCCGAAGATACCCTTACTCTAGCGATGGGACGTCCTCACGTTCGAGCCATTGCTGTATCGCTGTCTGCCCCTCGTCTGAAACTGGCTGATAGGGCGGACGAGGTGGCCCGAGCGGGACGCCAGAGAGGTTCGCAGCGGCCTTGACCGCGGGCATCAGGCTGGTGTTCACCTCGTCGGGAGGGAAATCAACGAACGCGCGCTGGGCTTCTCCAGCAGCTTCCCTGTCTCCGTTCTGGAATGCTTCATAGACTCTCATCGCTGGCGTACTCGCGGGTGCTGGAATCACTGCACCGTGACCGCCTGCTTCCATTACGGGCAGGAGAACATCCATCGTACCGAACACTGATGCCAGTCCGGCGTTGTCAACGTGTTCGATGAGCCACGCGAGTTTCTTCCAGTTACGAGACGTTTCTTTCACGTACTCCACGTTCTCGAGGCGCGCAATGCGCCGCATCGTTTCGGTGGAAAGGTCTACGGTCACTGTCGGGTTGTTATAGAGGAGGATTGGGAGATCTGTCGCTTCGACGAGGGATTCATAGTAGGATATCACAGCATCGTTACCTGGCGAAAGTCCCCAGGGAGGCATTGCGAGGATGCCGTCCGCTCCGGCGGTCTCCGCGTACGCAGCAAGTTCGAGGGTAATGTGTGTGGACGGGTGAGAAACCCCGGCCAAAACGGGACGCTCGTCGGCTGCTTTGATCGCCCCTGAGATAATCTTTTTCCGTTCGTCGACCGTTAATGATACCGTCTCTTGAACGCCAGTTCCCGCAGCGATAAGTCCATGACAACCGCATGCTTGTGTGAATTTGACTGACTCAGAAATGATTTCGGTCGCTACGGACCCGTCTTTGATTGGCGTTAATACTGGTGCGAAGATACCACTAAATGCTTGCTCCATTCCAATTTGACATTGTACCCAGAATTATAAAATACTACCGGATAACCCAGTATGTGGGTATGACTGAGATTCGGGTATATTTGAGAAATGCAGGAGATTCCTTCGTTTGTACTGTACGGCGTTTCCCTCTCCTCGGTACTGTATCGGTAGTTCGAGCTGGTTCCTATGCCAATGTGGCGCAGCCTGTTGCGGGTGTCTGCACGCATCTGCGATCCGGACTCTCGTGGCACAATCAATGTTATGTTCTAAGGTAACCTCGAAGCACTATCAACTCTACTCGGATCGCCACATACACACGTTCAAAACCATGGCGTTGCGTTGATCGATATAGACTCGTGTAACACCCTCCATCTAAACTGTTCGGTACACTGACCGTCGAATCCCACTGCGGGGTCCAGAGAATTGGAGAGTTTCGCCGGGGACAAAGAGTATTGACGACTAGTCGCTTTGAGACACCCTCCGTTCAGAGGGCGTCCGGCCACTAATTCATCACCGACTGTTCAACTACGCCGATCACGTACACAACGCCCGGTTGGACAGCAGGCTTACGGTCGGTGCTTAATGGTCGAACTCTTCTTCTCGGCTATTTAGTGCCGATTTAACTCTACTGCCTACTCTCGCACATGGCAGCGCGAGTTCTGCCAACTTATGCTGACCGCCACAATCTCCATCCTTAAATAAGCCATCTAACAGTGTTCCTATGATGTACGCGGTTCAATAAAGCAGACGTATTTAAATATCTACTCATAGTGTATTTTAAGTACTCAGGCCCGTATCTCGAGGTATGTCCGACGAAAAACGAACGGGCCGTCGCTTGCAGTCCGTCGAGACTTCACTGCGAATCTTTGACCTCATTGAAGAGATGGGCGGGGCAAGAACTACTGAGTTAGCAAATCAACTGGATATGGCTCAAAGCACCGTCTCGAGTCACCTGAGCACCCTGAATCAGAACGATTATCTTGTCAAGGAGGGCGACGTATACCACCTCGGGCTGAAGTTTCTTGAGAAAGGTGGCTACGTGAGCCATCGAAAAGAGGGCTATGTGTTGGCAAGAGATAAAGTCAAGGAGCTTGCAGAAAAAACGAATGAACGGGCACAGCTCATCGTTGAAGAGCGCGGTCATGGAATTTACATCTGGACCGAGACGGGTTCAAACGCCGTCCAAATGGACGCGAGAATCGGGAAGCGTAAGAGCCTCCATGCGAGTGCTGCTGGGAAGTCAATCCTCGCTCACCTTCCGGAACCACGGCGCGAGGAAATCCTTGACCAGCAGGGGCTTCCGCAGAAGACGCCGAACACGATTACTGATCAGGATGAGCTGGCGTCGGAACTGGAATCAATACGTGAGCAAGGATACAGTTATAACCGTGGTGAGAGGGAGAGTGGTTTGGCTGCGGCAGGAGTGCCAGTCATCGAACCATCTGGCCTTGTGCTGGGCGCTTTCAGCGTCTCGGGACCGATGAATCGGCTACGAGGGGAGAAACTGGAGCAGGAAATTCCACAGTTGCTACTTGGCGTTGCCAACGAACTCGAATTGAATCTGAAATATTGACCGTTCGCCTATCTTCACTCTCAACATCTACTACCACGATTATCAACTAGTACCATACGATCTAACCGACAATTGATGTCGTCAACGCGGTGATATCCGTCGACACTGCAGACGCTGTCATCCCAATTGTTTGCACCATCATATAATAATTATTGTATTAATTCTATTAATTAATAGAGAGATTAGACACGTGATGAAGGCCAGATGCCACGAAGGTCACCAATGGTTCCCCTGACGCATTTGATATCAATTTTGAATTGTCCGTGCCAGTGGTCAACAGTGAGTCGTCGATACGGATCTAAGAAGACACTAGATGAGGACCTCTCCCCGCTGGTAACCGATGGATTTCCACACTTCTAATAATATTCGTACCAGGTGAAGGACTGCGGGTATCAGAGGTTAATACATTTTATCCATCTATCGGCTGTGGTGAATCGCCATACTGCGGTTGATTTCACTGTTTAATGGCACGCTTGATGTTGTAGACGACACACATTAGGACGATATCACGGAACTCTCAATCCAGGATCGCGCACGCACGGCGTCGCCGAGCGTGCGCTTGATCACCGAGAAGACGGTTTCAGACAGCGCTCTCTGGCCGTAGAGAGTCCCATTGATCCGCGTATTATGCGCGTGATCGATGAGGCGGAATTCACGATGTTTGATCAGCGGCCATACGCCTTCTTCCCTCAGTTCATCGCGTAATTGCTGCCAATCGTAGCCTTTGTCGGCAGCGAGGCTGTACAACTCGCCCGCGTTGCGGCAGGCGAGTTGCCAGCCGAGCTGGGTGTCGTGACGTTTCTCGGTCGTACAGTGAACATCAAGAATAGCCTGCGTCTCTGTATCGACGAGAGCGGTCGTTTTGAGCGTCTGAACGCGGTAATTCGTACGACGATAGTAGTGTTTGCTGGCGCTTTCTCGGTCAAAAAATGTTGCGTCCATCGCGGCATAACCAGATGGCTCGTGCACCTATGGAAACGCTGCTACCCGCACAAACCACCGTGTCGAGAAAATAATTGTGCCGTCCCAGTGTCTTCTGCTTCCATAGCCGACAGGCGGTCGGTATCTTGTAGCGGTGCGGTCGCTGGCTGACAAGAGCAGTCACTCATGGAGGGCCTTGGCCGGCCACTGAGGGCCGCCTGCTATAGTAATCTCCAGAAGTGTCTACTCACTCCTCTCATCAGATCTTCGAGAGACAACGAGACACGCCAATCTTCGGCGGGTGCCACTACAAAGACTTCCAGATTCTACTATAGGCGGCCCTCAGATCTCTCAGCTATGCACTCACGCCAGGTGGATCATATACTTCACCTCGGTCAAGCATGTGGTAGATCGACACCAACATCTTCCGAGTTGTTGCCACGATCGCTTTCTGTGAGTTCTTCCGGCTTGCTAGCCGCTTGTAGAAGCGGATTAGATACTTGTCGTTGGATGTATGCACTGCAGTATGAGCTGCTTGGACGAGCAGCCACCGAACCCGACTTGATCCCCATTTCGAGATACTTCCGTCGATCCGCGAGTCCCCTGACTCGCGGATCACGGGATTCAATCCGACATAATTGACAACCTCTTTGTCACCATCGAATCGGCCCATCTCTCCTAACTCCGCATAGATTGTAAGCGCTGTATAGTAGCTTACACCAGGAATGGTCATCAGGAGTTGGGTTTCTTTCAGAGACCCAGCGTATTCTTCAATCTCCGCATCAAACTCTCGAATTTCTTCGCTAAGCGTCTCGATTATTTTGAGAGATGACTCCAACAACGTGTCCCACAGTGCTGGGAGCGAGAGTCCCTGCAGGAACTCTCGCCCCACCACGTTGAGTGGCTTCACATCCTTCGTGATGCCATGATCGGAGAGGAGTCCATGGATCTTGTTGGCGTACTTAGTGCGATTTTCGATCAACGTCTGTCGCCCGCGCACAAGTGCGCGGGCTTCCCTGATCGCGTCGGTTGGAACATAGCATTCCGGCACTGAGTTCAACCGGACCATCCGCGCTAGTTCTCTCGCATCAACGCGATCGGTTTTCTTGTCGGAGTTAGCAATCTGTTTCAATTTCTGCAGATGAGTAACAGTCACGTCCAAATGCTCCGATAGCGTATCGTTGATGTGGTAGTAATTGCTGGTCGCTTCGAGCGCGGCTTGAGTACCAGCATACCGCTGAGCGAGATCGTCGAAGTTCGCGTTTTCGACGCGAACCTCTTCGGCAATCTCACCAGCATCGTTCATTACTGCCACCTGTGCGTACCGTTTGTGGATGTCAATTCCGAGGTACATGGTTTGTTCACCCGGGACGCCAGTGCGTGAAGCAGAGAACCACCTATTCGGGCTTTCCCGTCTGCCGCATCCGGCGGCAGCCGGGCTGTAACGCCCATGACTCGACTTCCTTCGCACATGGACCAGTCAGCTGTACGTGCTCTGTGGCACGACATGACCGTCGGTTTCTTGCGCCCCATCCTTTGTTTCACGCTCTCATGGAGTAGCAGCGTTTCCATCGAGTCATCTGCGCCGACAGGCGCAGCAGCACTCACCAGACTGCCATCTCGATCCTGTCAAACACCTTCACTAGCGTTGAATGATCGGGGAGATAAGCCGCGTCAAGGCCGATCTTGGCGAGTATTTGTGGCATCTCGCTCAAGAGATCGAGTGCGTTGCGGTAGGATTTCTCTAGGTAAATCCGGAGACAATGCAGTGAAACAACCGCGTAGTCGGCGAATCCGCCGCCGCGGCCATCAACAGCATTTTGAGCCGACATCACTACTTTCCAGTGAAGCGGGAGATTTTGGACAGAGAGCATGCCGCTTCCTGCTTCATCCTCCAATATTTGGCGGTTGAAGTCGCTGCCATCTTGCGATTCACCAGAGCCCATCTATCTAGAATTTAGATTAGCGCAGGATCTCTTCACAAGCATATGCCTGTCACAGGAGGGGTACATAAAATTCGCGAGCAATGAAGTCTGTTCTTGTCACATCCGTCGCGGCAGCGCTTCAGCATTTATTTGACGAAAAGTAATATATTGTCGTCAAGTCGATGGAAGAGACCTCGATATAGATGACTTCGATTATTTCCACATCGACTCTTGTCCATACGTAGATCTCGGTGTCTTTGACTTCATACGATCAAGCATTTTAACCACCAATTCATAGAGATGTCCAAAGTGGTTTATCGCTCTGAATGTAAGAAGAGTAATGGGACGTCTGGACGATATTTCCTTGGACGAACTTCACGATCTACGAGAGCAGACAGAGGGAGAAATTCCACGGAAACGAGTACTTACGGCGATCAGCCGCAAGCAAGGCGACAAGATCGAGACGCGAGCTGAGTGCCACGGAGTCGCCGAGAAGACCATCCGAAACTGGCTCGATCGGTTCGAAGAGGAACCGATCGAGCAAGCTCCGTATGACGCTCCAAGAGCTGGAGGTTCCCCCAAAAATCATTGCTGAGGAACGCGAGCAACTGGAGGTGGATCTCCAGAATCCACCAACCGACCTCGGTTACGATCGCCAAGCATGGTCGCCAAAACTGCTGCTTCACTACGTGAAAGAAAAGTTTGATGTTGAGTACACCGGGTGTTACACGCGGTCTCTATTGCACGAGGCCGACCCTGAAGAAGAAGCCGAGTTCAAGCAGACAGTCGAAAAAACGACCCGAACTGACCGACAAGACCGTCGTCGTGGTTGATCAGTTCACTAAGCAAGTCGGAACAGTTCAACGATGTGGATGGTATCCGATTGGCTCGAATCGGCGATAGAGACCTCGAATTCCTGGAAAAAGGTGACAGCATTCGGCGCTGTCACAGACACGGTGATAGTTTCTATTTCTGGACGGAAGAGAATCTGAACAGGTTTCACGAGATTCGGCTGTTAGAAGCGTTGAAAAAGAATTTGGAGAGGAGTTAGTGGTATTTCTTGATCGGGCAGGGTACTTCTATGCATGGAATCTCTGGGAACACGTTAGTGGTGAGCGGGCGACCGAAACTATCCCTGACAGTTTCGGTCGCCTGCGTGCGTAGAGATGATCTTGAGTGTGGTACTTTCCGTCGAAACTCCCGGAGCTGAACCCTGTCAAAGGCTACTGGGATCAGCTGAACGAGTAGTTTAAACACCGGCTGATCCCAGATCTCCCGATGCTGAGGCAACATATAGCGAGAGGGTTCTCACAAATCAACGAACCAAACATCTGGAACAACCTGTGTCCCTGATGAGCGGTAAAAGTTCATCTGCATCACTATCACTCGTGTGCAATTGCCTCCTTCACGTTATATTTGACATACTTATCACATCATGGGGAAGGTTTATTACTGCATCATCGTAATATGTATGTGTATGACACACAGGAGATCCGCTACCCGACGACGAGTCCTGTTTACAATTGGTAGTGCTGCTGTAGGTGCAACAGCTGGTTGCTTAGGAAACAATGGATCGGAAGAAGATACCATAGTAATTCCTTGGGGGGCAGGTGGCTCTACTGACACTCTTTTCCGAGAATTTGGGCCTCTTTGGGCTGATGAACTCGAAATATCCGACTTTAATTATGAGAACCGGGAAGGGGCAGGTAGTAGGCAAGGTATGAATTATGCCTTCACCCAAGAGAGTGATGGATCTACCCTTGTTGGAAATGCTATTACTGCCGCTGTCGGGGGGCAGAAAATGTATGACACGCGATATGACATGCGTGAATTCACTTCAATTGGATCGACCGTTGGATTGTTCCCAGCTTGGTATGCTGAACCCGACAAATATGATGATTTCAGCTCATTCGTTGAGGAGTTGAGAAACCCTGACTCTACGCCGGTGATTGCTTCAACTGGGAGAGGAAGTTTCAATGATATTGCACTTGAAATGACTCTCAGTAACCTTGATATCCCGACCGATAACTATCGAGTCTTGCCAACAGACTCTGGTTCAGCGGCCGCCCAAGCTCCCGCATCACCTGATGCTGATGCTGCTGTGGTCATTATGCAGCCATCATTACTTGGATATCTAGAAGATGGTCTTGCTGAAATATTACTGCACGCCCAGGATACTGAGGAAAGCAGTCTAGTACCCGAAGCACCAACTATACAGACAATAGATCATGATGTGCCTGAATTCACGGCTGAATATGGTGTCTGGGCTCCACCTGGTTTAGAAGAAGAAAACCAGACAACGCTTACAGAAACTATGCAGACTACTGTAGAAAAATCAGAGTTCCAAAATTGGGCTTCTGATCAAGGTTTCTCTATCATAAATAACAATGCTGAACAATTGTCGGAGTCAACTGACGAGATGTTAAACACTTTGGATGATTATGTGGGAAGAGTTGATGAAGGAATTTAAGAAAGATTAATACGATGTCTGTTAGTCGATAGTGGCGTTCTCGGGAAGGACGGTTCGAACGATTTCTCGGAGAATTTCTTAACCAGTTGGCGTAGGTTCGTTGTTGAAGTTTCCTCGCTTTCAAGTATGGTATCAGGTTGTCCTTTGAGACGCTTTAGTATCTCTCACAGATATTTCATCACTATCTAAAACATAAATAATTATTTCACAGGGATAGTTATATGAAAATTCTAATGGATCGTACGCGAAATCCAACAATATAGGGTGATCTGGTTCTCCTCGATAACCACGAGGAGTGTCACGGACAATTGTCAGCAGATTTCGCTGGATGACGTATTATTGACCGCTGTCAAGATCCACAAGTAGGAACCCGTGGCTTGTCCTCAGCGTCAGTACCTCACAAAGCGTCTCTGCTCACTCGGGCTGAAGCCGCAGTTTCATCCTGACCGGTAGTGATTGACGATAGTTCTGACCGAAGATCGAGCAGAGTCGTCGCTGTCGGCGGCGGTCAGCCGCCGACGCGACAGCGTTGCCACTCGCAGGAAGGCTGGCTCGGTTGGGCGTTAGCGGTGGAACCGATCGTTCGGTGGCCGATTTCAGGGACGGCCCGACGCACCGCGAGGGCCGTCCATGCTGCCCGGCACAGTATCTTGATGAACTCCTTGAACGACCAAGACCAGAGGCGACGCCCGCCACGGCGGGGTGTCGCCACGTATTCCTAATGAAGATACCGCCAAACGTTCTGTAACAGCAGACTCACCACGACGTACAACAGCCGACCCACCGGATTTTGCGTTGTTGTCGTTGCAATGCTTTGCTCGGAGAGCCGGTACGTCGCCTCGATACCGAAGCGTTCGCGTAGTGGTATCGAGCGTCGCGTGGTGAGTCGATGAACGGCGCGTCAGCGGCGTAGCCGTGACGCGCCACCCCATGTTCGTCGTATCGTCCGTTTTGGTAGGTACAGTCGATGTAGACAGGAAACTCGACGATCCAGCTGTGATCATCGAGTTTCGCCGTTAGATCGTGTTGGATGACGCGACTCCAGCCTTCCGAGAGTTCCTGCTTGATCGTCTTTCCCCAGCGGACAATCGGCATCACGTAGGCGTGGTTGTGTGCCTGGAGCAACGTGAAACACTTGCTGTCGTAGAATTCTCGATCAAGGTAGACGGCCTTGACGCGGAGGTCAAGGCCGTCGAGGATACCGAGAAACTCTGCAAGGACACTGCTGGCGGTGTCGCCGTCTTCGAGACGGTGCATCGCCAGCGTATAGCGTTTCTTCTTCACACGCGCATAGAGTGTGGCGTAGGCGTGGAACGCAGTAGTTCCACGTTTTGCTTCCGAGTGATAAAGGCTGTCCGTGTTGTCTTCATCACCGTAGTAGGGCCGCAGGTGGAGGTCTGCGACTATCTCCACCTGCTCAAGATGGACCTCAAGTACATCCTTCTGGAGAAGCGTGTTCTCAATATGTTCAACCGGTTTCAGGTCAAATTTCTCGTGGAGATGGTACAGAACGGTGTTTTGGTGAGGGAGTCTTCGCTGTCCTCACAGAGCTTAGAGACCGAGGTCCGTCGGCGCACGCGCCGACGAGGACCTCGTAGATATCCTCAGAATCGATTTCAGCGTTGTTGCCTAGATTGAGGCCAACTTCCTCGTCAAGGGTGTTGACAAGGAAGTTAAGAAGTTGGTTCTCATGGATTTCACTGTCTGCTTGCTGTTTGGAGTGTATATCCTCAGCAAGCAGACGTTCTAACTAAGCGGCTTTGTGAAGTACTGAGCGTAGCTTCCTAGGTCACGTTTCGAGAATCCACGTACAGACGCAGAATGTCTACTTTTTGGTATCGGGATATTGCTATCGCCAATGAAATAGATAGTATTTGATCGATTATAACAATATTTGGATGTATTAATTTGAATAATTATAGTACTGGTAACGAAGATCGCCAAGTTTAAGTAGCCTCGAATTATAATTCTCCTATAGGAAAGATGTCCATAGAACATAATACGTCAGGAGTATTCCACAGGTTGAAAGATAATATTGATGTCTTGATAGTTTTACTTTTTTTCATTTATCTGGGGACTATTGTAGTGGGATACCCTCAGACAGCTAGAGTTTTCCCATTAATATTTATCGCCATAGGAGTATTAGCTTTAACAATTGAGTTAGTGACGAATGTTTTTCTGCCTAAACCGTATAGAGATTCTGTCCAACAATATACACAAGGATTATCAGGTAATGTAGAAAGTTCCTTTACTGAATCATATGATGATAATAATGATAATAGGAACGAATTAGCTGACTTGCCAGGCATTACATTGAATAATACCTACCGAATTGCGCTCATATCTCTTCTAATCATTGGGTACGGTATTTCAACCTACCTAATTGGATTTTTACCCACGATACCTCTATTCACATTTTCTGCAATTTATTTGATTGGATCAAAAAGTCTAACAAGAGCAATTTTAATGACTATTATACTGATGGTGTTTATCTACATTCTTTTCGGGGAATTAATGAATGTACCAATCTTTGAAGCACAGTTGAGGTGGTTCTAATGATGGGCCTATTAAGCATAATTCCGGTAGATCTATTAAAGGAGGCAGGTACATTCATATTTGGACCTGAGAATCTAGCTCTAATTTTATTAATTACAATAATCGGAATTATATTGGGAGCAATACCTGGGGTGGGTCAAACATTAGCACTTGCACTCTTTTTCCCTTTCACCCTAACTATGGGGTCGGAACGAGCGCTAATGCTGCTTGCAGTATTGTATGGTGCAACCACGTATGGAGGAGCGATATCTGCAATTTTAATCCGAGTACCTGGTTCATCAACATCTATGGCATCGATTTTAGATGGGTATCCTATGACACAAAACGGGGAAAGTGCAAGGGCTATTGGGATATCTACAGTAGCTTCGTTTATCGGTGCGATAGTAGGCCTGATTGTCTTGATGCTAGTGTCTCCGTCATTGGCGAGATTTGCTGCCACCCTTGCCTCTCACGAAATATTCTGGCTGACCGTGATAGGATTTGCCACTGTGTCGTCGATTGTTCAGGGATCAATAATGAAATCAATTGTAGGACTTAGTTTAGGTGTGGTGTTTGCAACTGTGGGACCAGACCCAATCCTCGCTGTACCACGTTTCACTTTTGATACTTATTATCTTCAAGGAGGCATAAATTTAATTGTCCTATTTGTAGGCATATTCTCCATCCCGCAAGCAATTGATCTGGTAAACCAGTCAGCGATATCAGATGAAAGTGAGATGTCAGGACAACTCAGAACAGGCATATCTGAAGTTCTTTCGAAGCCTATAAAGACACTTCGAGGGGGTCTAATTGGCACTCTAGTCGGTGCCGTTCCTGGCGTAGGAGGTACCGCCGCTAATTTCCTTTCATATTTAACCGCTATGAAGACATCAAAAAACTCAGATAAGTTTGGAGAGGGTGCTCCAGAGGGATTAATAGCATCCGAATCCGCTAACAATGGAGCTGCAATGGGAACACTCGTCCCAGCAATCTCACTTGCCATACCCGGAAGTGCTACAGCAGCTATTTTTATAGGAGCTATGATTGCTCATGGGATCACCCCAGGAATCCAAGCATTTGAAGGGTCACTCCCATACATCATTTACATGAGTATATTCTTAGGTGCTGTTTTATTCTTGGTCCTGGGGTTATTTGGTGGCCCCTACTTTGCAAAAGTTGCTAAACTACCAAATGATGCTATGATTGTTGGTATTATAGTGTTCTCATTGGCAGGATCCTTTGCCGTACGAAATAATTTCTTGGATATCATGTTGGCGATCAGCATCGGATTCATTGGATATTTGATGATGGAAAATGGTTACTCTGTTGTCACATTTGTGATCGGCTATGTGTTATCTCCCATCTCTGAAGGAGCAATTCTGAGAGCATTAAGATCCTCTGGGGGAGATTTCACTGTACTCTGGTCCACCCCTACCAGTATTATCCTCATTATATTATCAGTGGTAATTCTCCTGGCACCTTTCATATCTAAAATCATATTAGTGGGTAAAGGTTTGATAACGGGTGAGAAATAGAACTGGCGTTGAGATATCCGGCTTAAACTCCGCGGTACTGTCTAGTTGAGCCAGTTTGAGAAGTAAGCAGGTCGTGATGTTGAGTTGGTTGATGCTCGCAGACCTGCTCAGCGAGAGCTATGAGGCGGATTTAGAAGAATCTTGGGAGAACGAGCGGACGGCGACGCCCGTCAGGGCGTTCGCCGTCCGCCTCCACCAAACCGGTTGTTCGCTTCGGGAGACAACAACGATTCTTGCTGAATTAGGCGTTGAACGCTCTCACGGAGCGGTCTGGAACTGGGTTCATCGGCTGGCTGACAGCGGACGCGACCCGCCGACGGCATCGCCGTCGTGGGTCGCTGTCGACGAAACCGCTGTCAAGATCAACGGAGTGGTCTTGGCTGTATACTGCAATAGACATCGAGTCAAAGTTGATTCTTGACGTTGAATTGTTTAGTCGACATGGCACTGATCCGGCGGCTGCGTTTCTGCAGAAACTCCGCGAGAAACACGATCTTTCCGAAGCTGAGTTTCTCGTCGATCAATTCGGCTATCGGACCGCCCTCTCTCGAGTCGGACTGAGCGGTCGGGTCAACTATACCGACCGAAACCTCATCGAAAAGTGGTTTCACACCCTCAAAATGCGGATCGACCGCTTTCATAACTCGTGGGTGGGGCAGTCGGTCGAGCATCCGCGAGTGGCTTGAACAGTTTATGCATTACTACAACCGTCAGAGACCGCACCAAGCTCTCAGTGGAAAGATACCGATTAATGAGGTGAAGAACTAGACGGTGCCAGTTGAGGATAATTGTAATCAACTACAAATAGATTTTTGAGTCCCACTATCACCTGATGATAGTTTCATCGTTCGACAGTTGTATCGGGATAAGAGATGATAGCAGGGAGATCTATTTAGGTCGGCCTGCGACTCGGTAATCGGCAAGACAATAGTGAGTCAACCTATGAATTATCTCGCCTTACGCTTCAACCGTTACTGGTGGCCTCCGCCCTGCAGCTCAGTAGGTAAATAATGTGGCAATTGCGGGTGAGGGAGATGGACGCCGAGCGCCATTACCCCGTGTGCGAACAGCACGTAGCCGAGGACAACGAACGCGACGCCGAGGACGCGGTGCAGCTGGGCCCTTCGGATCGGATCGAGTGAGCCGAGCGCGGTTCCGTAGAGAAAGACCGCCGGGACGGTCCCGAGACCGAACGCGGCGAGCGCAGCGATGCCGACCGTGGGAGAACCGACGGCGAAGACGTAGACGAACGCCGCGTACAGCATCGGGCACGGAACGAGGCCGTGAACCAGACCCAGGCCGACGATACCCGGCCCGTCGGCGATGCGACCGAGTCGATTCGAGGCATCGTTCACAAGCCGATCGATCGAAAGTCCCGGAATCGGAAGCTTGTGAAGGACGCTTCCGTGCCGGCCGACCACGGAACCGATTCCATGGCAGATGATGAGCACACCGAGGACGACGCCGACCGATCCGCGGATCGCATTCGTAACTGCTAGCAGTGTCTCCATCGTCAGATAGAGGACGCTACCTAGCGCTCCGAATAGCCCACCGAGTGCCGCGTAGCCCGTCGTTCGACCGAGGTTGAACAGACTATGTTGATATATCGCCCGTGTCGAGAGCCGGCCGCTTGAGGGATCGCGCGTCCGCGCGTCGTCGTACATCGAGACAACTGGACCACACATCCCGATACAGTGGGCGCCGCCGAGAACGCCGATCCCGAAGAACAGCGCGAGGTCGACGCGCGCCAGCATCGCCGGTTCGATCATCGCAACACCTCCCGTCTGATCGGACGAAATGTGAACGAAAGCAGTAGCATGTCGTATGAGCAACTGAGAGAGAAGGGCATGGAACTTCGTTACCACTCGACAGTTGTCGCCGAGGGCGTGCGTCGAGAACGCCACATGGCGGTCGATCGATAGAAGAAACGACGAACAGTAAAAATGGCCCTCGGATCCGAAGAGCGATCGATTGCGATGACGATCCCGTGCCCTCAGTCGTCGGCGGACGAGCAGCCGTCACCGGACGAACAATCGCCGTCAGGGCTGGTGATGTCGTACTCGGTGTGACACGGTTCGGGCGGGAGCGAGATCGACGGGTTGCTGTCGAGGAATCCCTCGGGCTTGAGGTGGAAGCTCGCGATTTCGACCGGCAGGATCGGCCAGTCTTCCACGCTCGGAACGTGATTAACCCCCTGCGTATACCAGACTACGAGGTCTTCGTCGACGAGAGATCGATCCTGTTCCGTCCATTCCGGAAGTCCTACCGTATCGTCGTTGAGGTTCGGGTAGTCACCCGCCGCGAATCGCTCGTCCTCGTCGTACGGCGTCACCCAGAAGTTGTTCTGGATGAATCCCGACCGTTCCATGTAACTCGAGGTCGGTTTCATCGGCGCTGAGACGTTGGTGTGGGGCTCGAGTTTGTAGCCGCAGCTACGCCCGTAGGAGTTTTCGGTCTCGCTGCTGGCGATCCGCCAGTAGCGCCCGCGGAGTGGATCGATGTCTTGGCGCGCCTCGTTCTCTCTCTCCAGTAACGTCTCCTTCGCCCGGAAGGCGTTCTTCCGGTTGCGTTCGCTGCCCGTCGGTTCGTTGTGCACCTCGTAGGCACGCATCGGGCTGTCGTCGATGTCGAAGTCTAGCCGGAAGTTGAAGAAGTGCTGGTGGATGGGGGCTTTCACCTGCGGCGCGACGAGCGCGTACTGACCGTACGTGTCTTCGGCGGTCTCGTCGGCCGGGACGACCCCGTTTGAGTCAATGCCGGTCAGTCGCACCTCCGCTTCGATGCTCCCGTCGGGGTAGAAGTACCAGTAGAATCCGTAGTCGTAGTTGTACACCGTCGCAATGAACGAGATGACGAGGCGGCGGCGGCGGCGAACCTCGGTGTGGGGTTTGCGCTCATCGGTGTGTTTCCAGAGGATCCCGTCGTCCTCCTCGTGCATACAGATCGCGCTCTCAAGGGTTTCAGCTTCACCCTCGATGGTGTTCATTTCGACGTCGAAATACTTCATAACGCCGAGGCAGTCACAGCCTTCGGTCAGCCGGTTGGCCATCCGACCGACGTGGTACTCGCCGATGTCGAAGGCGTTCTTCCAGGAGTGGTTCGGGTCCGGATCGCCGTACGGCACGGCCATCTCGCAGGCAGACGCGCGGTGGAGAACCCGGCGCGATTCGTCGCCGTCGTCGAATTTGACGTCGTGGAAGACGAGCCCCTCACGGGCAGTCCAGTCGACGTGCATTTCCCAGTCGAGCCACTCGACTTTGTTTCCGTCGACCTCCCAGCTGGGGCCGTCCGGCTGAACGACGTCCAAGTGCTCATAGTCGTCCCTTGTTTCAACTCTGTCGGCCCGGTAGTCCGCGTCCTCGGGCGGGAGCGGACTGTCCGGATCGGGAACGCCGTTGTCCTCGATCTCGACAACTTCCATCTCGTCGAGGTCGACAAATGCGAACAGACCCTCGATCGGTCGCGCCCGCCCATTGTCTTTCTCGCTCGTTCGAATCCACGAGATCGCTCGACAAAGGCGTTTCCCCTCGTGTTCCTCCGGTTCGAACCCGCTGGCCGCCCAGGGGTCTACCATGACGAGGTCGAAGTTCTCGACGCCGCGTTTCGCCGCCGCCTCCCGCCATTCGGGATCGTTCTTGACGACCTCGCGGGCCTCTTCGATCTCTTCGGGCATCACCGCGGGCTGGGCTTCGGGCAGATGCTCGTACTCAAGGACGGTGTTTTCGGTTAGCGAAACGGTCCCCTCGTACGTCTCGCTATCTTCCCTCGCGACGATCGCCGCCTTTCGATCGAACGTGTCTCCGGGTTCGAATTCCCTAACGGCGGCCTTGGGCGGCTCCTCGAGCGTGATGTTGTGGTACTGGATCTCGCTGCCGAGATCCGTTTCCGCCTCGAAGACGTCGGCAGCGGTTTCGATTTCCTCGGCAGTGAGTTGATCGAGTGGATGGTCGACAGATACGGGTTTTCGTTGCTTACTCATGGTTTGATCTGGCCCGATCACCGGACGTTCGTCGAGTGAGCGAGCCGACGGTCTACTCTGTGGTCGGTTTCGTATTGGGGATTGTTTACAACCCAGGCGTAGTAAGCGGCGAGACGGGACCGATCGCGTGGGACCGGCGGCTATCGACTCAGATCGAAAGCGGCGAAAACGGAACGTCTCGCGGCGAAATCGACGGTCACTCGCCGGTCAGCGAGAACGGATTGCGTCCGGTGGATTGACTGGCGGCCCTTCCTCAACGACCGCCTCTACGCGATCGACCGACACCGATCGAACGTCGGTCGCCGTCAGTAGATCCTCGAGACAGGTCGCAAGCGCCAGTTCGTGCCGGAACTTGCCGACGGCGAACACGTTCGGCGTCCCCGACACTTCGTAAACGGTAACGAAGGCCGGACGCGCTTGGAGTCGCTCGATGCAGTGATCGACGACGGCCATATCGACCGTCAGCCAGATGACCGCGGTGCGATAACCGAGTCGGTCGTAATTGACGCGGACCGCCACGTCTTTGAGCGCATCGTCGGCCTCGAGCAGCCGCAAGCGCCTTCGGATGAGCTTCGTCGTCCCGTCGCGGTCGGTCACGTCGCCGTTTCGTCGGCAGGCGTCGACGAGTCGATCGTCGAATCGATCCATGGCCGACTCAGACCGCGTCCGTTCCGGTTGCACCGGTGCGGATCTGGTACGCGCTCTCGACCGGTATCACGAAGATCTTGCCGTCGCCCGGTTTGCCGGTCTTCGCCGCGTCGGCGATGGCATCGATGACGTCGGACGTGGGAATATCCGCCACGACGCACTCGACTTTGACCTTCTGGTGGAGATCGACCGTGTACTCTTCGCCGCGCCACTGGCTCTTTTTCACGGGTTGCGAGCCGCGACCCGAGACGTTCGTGACCGTCAGCGAGGGCGCACCGACCTCGGAAAGCGCCCGTTTGACCGCACTTAGCTTGTCAGACCGAACATAGCCGACGACCATTTCGATATCAGACATCGTCGCTCACCTCGCCGCCGTCGGTTCGCTCACCGCCGTCTGCCGCAGGTGTCCCGTCGGAACCGTCCGGAACGCGACCGGAACCGGTGACATCATCGACGAAGTTCGACCCGAACTCGGGGTAGGTTTCGATCCCGTGCTCCGATGCGTCCAACCCCTCGATTTCCTCCTCGCGGGTCACACGAGCCCAGCCGATGGCCTTCAGTATCCCGTAGATGAGGAGAGTGATCCCGGCCGCCCAGATCGCGAGGACGACGACGCCGGCGATCTGGGAGACGAGCTGCGAGACCGAGAACGTCGAGGTTGTGTCGACGAAGGGGTAGGCGAGGGCGCTGAGGACGCCGGCGGAGCCGTGAACCGGGAAGACCGCACAGACGTCGTCGATACCGACGCGCTCGAGCAGGTCGAACACCAGTGGGACCTGGATACCGGCGACGAGACCGACTACGAGCGTCCCGGTCCAGCTCGAGACCGCCGCGATGGAACAGACGCTGACGAGGCCCGCGAGGAGCCCGTTGGCGGTCATGAGCGTGTCAACCTTGCCCCGGCGGGCGTAGCCGACGGCCGCGGCACCAATGCTACCGGCACCCATCACCAGCGCCGTGTTGAGCGCGACCCGGCCCGCGTAGGCGTAGTCGCCGAGCGCCAGTTCGCCGCCGTCGGAGACCTGGAAGACCTCGACTGCGGTCCCGACGTTGAAGCCGTACCACCCGAACGCGAGGATAAGCGTCCCGAGGATCGCGTACGGGAGGGAGTGGCCGGGAATGACGTTGGCGGTCCCGTTCTCGTCGAACTTATCGACCCGCGGTCCGATGACGTACGCGGCGGTGAGGCCGCAGACGCCGCCGGTCATGTGGACGATCGCCGCGCCGGCGAAGTCCTGAAATCCGAGTTCCGCTAGGAAGCCGCCGCCCCAGGTTAGCCCCGTCGCAACGGGGTAGATCAGCGCCCCGACGAACACCGTGAACACGAGGTAGCCGCCGAGTTGTGCCCGCTCGGCGACAGCGCCCGAGACGATGGACGCGGCCACCATCGAGAACGCCGCGCCGAACAGCCAGTTCGCCCAGACCGTCGACCCGCCGTTGATGTAGCTGAATGCACCGTCTATTCCCCCACCGGTGGTGAGTGCGGCGACGGCCGCCGAGACGCCGGCACCGACGAAGAAGTAGGCGATGACGCCGACGCCCCACGTGAGCACGTTCTTCGTGAGCTGGTTGGCCACGTTCTTCGAGCGGACCTGTCCGGACTCGAGCATGCCGAAGCCCGCGTGCATGAAGAACACGAGGAAGGTCGCCACGAGGACCCAGACGAGGTTGACACCTTCGGCGACGATCTCCGGATCGGCCTGCAAAGGGACCGCTAACATCGACTCACCCGGTTCGAGCCGGTCGGAAGCCGCTGACTTGAGGACTGTTGTCCGACTGACGGGACCGCAACGTCGTGCCCCGTCCAATGGCGCGGCGTCCGAGAAGTCGGATCAGCGAACGATACACATCGATGATTAGTGCCCGGACATATATTGTGTTTTCTCGGAACTTTATCACTCATAATTTTCTAATCCCTGTATTTGATGGGGTTCTGCAACATCTTCTCCTATCTCTATCGACGGATGGGAGTTATACACTAGTCACAACTGGTCAGTAGTAAGCGGGGAGATACACTATTACAAATATGGGCTTTTAACCCAATCTTATCCAAACATATGACGTATATATATTCCCATTTAGCCACTCACAATCACATTGTGTGTGGTATAGGGAAAACACTTCAACTACAGCCTACGCTCAGTAGCGTATGGAAACTGATCCGTCGATGTACCTCAAGGAACTCGGGTTATCTGAATACGAGGCCCACGCTTACGCGTGTCTCTTACAGCGCGGCATCTCGACCGCCCAGGAAATCTCCGACGGCGCTGACGTTCCGCAACCGCGAGTGTATGACGCGCTCGACGATCTCTCGCAGAAGGGATTCGTCGACATCCAGCCGGGCCGACCGAAGAAATTCGGTCCCGTCGACCCTGAGACTGCGATCGAGCGGTTCTGCGAGTTCAAACAGCGCCAGTACGACGAGGAACTGTCTCGAATGCAACTCCTCGGGGAACGGCTCGCGGATGCGGTCGACGACGAAACGGCGCCGACCGAGCGATCGGAGATCTGCTGGACATATTCCGATCGCCACCGCATCCTCGAGAAGCTCTCCGAACTCACGACCGCAGCGACCGCGGAGATTCGGATGATCACGACGCCGGTCAGCTTCGAGCGCATTCTCAACCACCACGTCGAGGAGCTGACGCGGAAGGCCGAGACGGGAACGACGATCCAGGCGGTCGTCTCGGAGGGCCAGACGATCGAACCCGCCGTCTACGATCGCGCCGAGGAAATCATGGATATTCGCCGTGTCGAGACCATCGAGGGAAGGATTTACCTCTACGATAACGCGCACGTATTGGTCGCGTTCGCCGCCACCAACGCCAACGGCTACGTCGGAGTCTCGACCACGAGCGATACGCTCTATCGGACCCAATCGCAACTCTTCGATCTCCTCTGGGAGAACGGGCGTAAAACGGTCCCCCGACCTGTCGAGACCGTTCAAAGGGGAGACGACGTTGCGTAACGGACTCAAGCACCGCGAGGCGATCACGCGAGTGACGCGTCCGAGGGAGTCGTTGTTCCGGCGCTGTGAGTGAGACGTTACGACGTGAGCGTTTCGAACGTACTGACGCCGGCTTCCGCGACATCTCGGTCTTGCTCGACGGCGCCGCCGCTGACGCCGATCGCCCCGACGACTTCCCCGTCTCGCTCGAGTGGGTAGCCGCCCCCGAAGATAACCATGCGACCGTCGTTGGTGTTCTGAAGACCATACAGCGATTCACCGGGTTGAGACGGTTCGGCCAGTTCGTGTGTCGGCATTTTCAACGAGGCCGCAGTGAACGCCTTATTACGCGAGATATCGACCGACGCGAGCCACGCATCGTCCATCCGATGCTGCGCGACAAGATTGCCCTCGCGATTGGCGACAGTGATGACCATCGGGTTCGATATCTCTTCTGCGCGCTGTTCGGCTGCTTCGATAATCGATGTTGCCGTCTCGAGACGAATCGTTTGTACTGTTCGTTGTGTATCCATGGTTACTCGGCTTCAGCCACCAGACGAGGATCCGATGACGGAGCCGTCGTGCTAATCAACGGTTAGTTTTAGTTTAGTAGTCAGGGAGCACTACTCCGAGTCCCCAACATTGATACGAAGAGGCTCGCAATTCAGACGGTGTTCAGATCAGGTTGAAGAAGTGAGGCGTGACGTTTTCGAAATGATCTGCCCAAAAACGCGCGTTTCAGTCTTCGTATCGGAATCAACTCATCTGGTCACGATGGTTCGCTCAGTGCTGTTCCGTTACGCGTGAAAGGTAAGCCGACGCGGTTTCGCGGTGCTCATGCCGAAATAGACCGCCTCAGCGGGTGCAGCGACTAAATCGATTTGCGTTTTGTGAAGTGATAGCAGACACCGCATCAGCTGATAATACTGACATTCTATTCAACCCGATGACCTAACCCGTCAGAATACTATACGTGAATTAGAGAAGTTTGGTATCACTCCCAGTCGAAAAACTGTAAACAACTAGGGGAAAAGCGTAATCTACAGCTGGCAGTTGACGCGAATCCGAATTATATCGCGCTCGACGAGACCGTGATTCAACTCGACGAATATCGCTATTGGCTGTACACTGCTGTTGATTACTAAACAAACAAAACGCTCCATACGAGGCTGTTTCCGCCGATTACGACCGCATTGGCAGAACGGTTTCTGCAGGAACGTACTGAAGATCACTGCCCTAGACGACACCACGTTTCTCGTTGATAGTGCAAAATCCCTCCAAACTGAACTTCTTAAATACGGTCCCGGATTCCGATACAAAAACGTTGGATCAGAACGCCGCTAACGTGTATCCATAAGATAAGATGGCTATCTCGGCACCGTCTAGTTAGCGCGGTTTGAGAAGTAAGCAGGTCGTAGAGTTGGTTTGAAACAATGCTCGCAGACCTGCTCGTTCCTCAAACTGCGCTAACTAGACGGTGCCGTTAGACGGGTCTTGGAACTCAAGTGACTGGTAGATTTCAGATCGTAGATCCGCTGCTTTGTCCTCGGTCAGGAGATCGGCGTCCTCGAGTGCATCGATTAATTCGGCGATCGCATCACAGAACTGTTCCGGGTCTTCAAAGCCAGTCGGATCAAGTTCGTCCACACATAGCAGTCCGGCCTGTCACTACTCAATAGTCAGCATGCAGACACATGGGACAGTGCATCTGTGGGTTGTGGTGACTACTGACGATTCCAAGGAACTTAGAATCGGGACCGGGTTGATATAGATCCGAGCGAACATGTTCTATGTCGCGTACCCCACACGCGACGCAGACTGATAGGCACCACATCTACCGCTTGGCCCACCTTCTCGGCCCTGTCCGGCGGCGGGCTACCCTCCCGTCGTCGGGCCCCTTGTGGGTTGAGTGTTCCTTCCGACCACCCACCAACCCTTGTAGGCACGGGACTCAACAGGCCAGCACGCATTCATTCACCTGTCGCGTTCCGACCGCGCGACACTCTCCCCAGTACGCCGCGAGTGGGCGTTTTCACTCCCCCGCGCCGCTCGTGGTGTTTTCAACACACCGAGTTTCGAGTGAAACTGCGGGCCATGAAGTTGATAGGGACGGATGTGATAGAGTGGCATGCCGCGTTCTCGTGCGCGGCATCCGATCATCGTCTCAGACCCGCCCGGCGTCGGTCGTTGCCCACGCTGCGCCGGGTACGTTTCCTCGTGGTTTTGCGGACATCCCTCGTGCCGAATGAAAAGCAGTTAGTCGTCGGTTCGAAACAATCGGTCATCGAACTCCCCGTTCGGCGGGTGACTCGCCGTCACTGGTTGGTCGGCGTCGATCGTCGCGTTGAGCGACGTGAGACAGTAGGAATGGCGAAGCACCGACCAGTCCTCGCGGTCGAATACGACCTCGATATCGTCCGGGTGCGCCTGACATTCGGGACAGTAGAGATTGACGTACTTGCCGTCGGGGATCTGGCTACTCATCGGTCGGTCACCTCGAGCGTGCAACTCCGATAGTCTCCCATATAGACCCATTCGCGGTCGTCACCAAAACCTTTCACAAGCGTCGGTTGCTCGCCACAGACAGGGCACTCGGTCGTGACGTGCTCGCCGCGAGTGAACACGTCCGTTCCGTGTTTCATCGTGATTTTGACGCGCGTCTCGTCGTCGTAGTTCGCTCGCGCCCACTCCTCGAGTCGGTCGGGACCGACCTCGACGCGGCGCTCGGTGTAGACGTTGTACTCGTGTGGGGACGCGGCCGCGTCCTCGAGTGTGTCCTCGGTCGGCTGGTATTCGATCGAGTCCTCTTCGCTGGCTTCGAAAGAGATAATTCGGTCGTTGCCTCCCGAAAGGTCCGGAGGTGTCAATGCTCTTCAGACCGTCGTCGCCTTCCAGTAGACTCGTGAGTAGCCACAGCGGGGTCTTGAGCTACCCACCGCTAAAGCGGTGGGATTCAGCGTGGACTCCCGTTCTGGCCTCAGTTGAGCCAGGAGAATAGCCTCCGTTCACGTTCAGCGTCCCGCTGTTCAAGCGCATGCCCAAGGGTGCGCCACCGTCGCCCTAGTAGCCGAGATCGTGGCCCACGGCTCGAGCGGTAATCTCGGCAAGCGGCGGCAAGAGCGTGCCGTCGATCGATACTCTGGCGTTCAGAGACTCCGGAGTCTGTTCGATCGCCTCGAGTCCGAAGCAAACTTCTGGGCGCTGGTGATCGGTCAAGCGACCACAGACCCAGCAACCGATCACGATTCTCTGCTCGACTACAGAGACTGTGCTCTTGATGTCGTGAAGAACGCTGCGACCGGGTCCGAGGTACTCGAGGACTACGAAAAAGAGGATACCGACGACTCGTAGTCCCAGCGTTGGATCCGCGTTTTGCTACTCGAATCGCTCTTATCGACCTGATTCTGGATCGTCCGGCCAGTCGTCTGCAGAGCCTGATAGCCCGTGAGCATAACCGTCGCCGAGTGGAATCGCGCTGTGAGTTCGACAAGATATCGCGGCGAATTCCCACCTGTCAGCATCCCCGACGGGGCAACGATGATCGGCACCTTCCCACCGGACCCGGGGTCGGCGTCCTCGAGAGTCGATCGGCATCGGTTTGTGGGAACTCAACCTGCGGCGGCGAAAACGACGTGTTGTCCCCACTCTCCTTTGCACGGTTCGCGATCGCATTGTCCATATGGTTCACGAAACTCACGGAGTACGATCTCGTGGAGTGCGAGGGGCCGACTCGAGACCGGACCTACCGCGTGGTCACAGTGGACATCGAGCCACAGCTCGAGTTGCCAGCGGCGGCTACTCAGTCATAACCAATACGTCCTACCAGCCACCCAGTATTCACGGTGAAGACTACGAAAACTGTGTCTCAAGCAAGCTAGCTGCAGTCTCCACACCGAAAATCTCCGATCCGGTAAAGACCGACAACGGTAATTCACGCCCGTCTGCTGCATAATTTTCTCGCCACAACTCAGCCAGCCGTTTCAGATCTTCCGCTCGCACTAACCGAACATCTGTTCCGACCTGCATCTCCAACTGCAATGCGTTCGATGCCGCTTGATCAGTGAAATCAGGTGCGATGATGAGGAACCACTCTACGTCGTGCTGTTCACTCTTTGTGTCAATATAATTTTTAATCTTACTGCGGGCATCACTCCCAAGACGGAACTCCTGACGACGGCGCTTATTATCCCAGAGAAGCCATTGGCTGTTCTGCTCGATCTCGCCATCTGCGACTACACCAGTTGCCTGTTGGCCAAGCTGGTTCGTTCCCTCGAGATTGAACACTTCCCGGAATATCTCCCCGGTCGCATCCTCAAACAGGACGTCCAACTTCTCCGATGGGTTGTCAGCATCAACGATATCTTGAAGCTGCGGTGGCACGTCAGTGACTGCCCCATCTGCGATATCCCCGTAGGCATCCAAATACAGGTCGACCTTTGGTTCATCCTCCTGGACAGACTTCTGGGATAGCTCGAAGTACTCAATAATTGTAGAAACCATATCCGCTGTCTTTAGCTTGTGAGCATCGAGTCCGTACTTGTCGACGATGTCCTTGAGGTCATCCTTCGGGACGACTTCTGTCAACAACTCGCTTGGGTAGACACCTGCCTGAACGATATTTTCCCGGCGGTTTTTGTTTTTGCCGTAATTCTTCCCAGTAACACCGAAATGCTCGCGGGCCTCGATCAAAACGGACTGGCGGTCAAAGACCTCGAGCGTTTCGAGCATCTGGCGATAGTTCTCGTCCGACATCTCGTAGTATAGCCAGTCCCGGATCTTGTCGATATAGTCCTCGGGGATACCAACGAGTTCATCGTAACCGGACGCATCTACTTCGTAGACGAGCGCCTGCTCCTGGAGTGACCAGATCCCTTTCTCGATAGTATCGTGAGCGTGTTCGGGGCTATCCGACCGCGAGACCTTCGGGAAACGACCGAGGGCAGAAAGTCGTTGGAAGAAGTCCAGCCACGTATAGAACTCGTGTTTGCTGTCGTTGGCGCTGTTGTGAAGCTCGAAGTAGCTGAACACCATATGGAGTTCAGAATCATCCACTTGACCTTTATAATCGACAGCGGCTTGTGCGAGGTGGAGAAGATCGTCAGTTTCGGGGAAGTCGTCTTCGTCGTAGGATTGAATGAGGTCTCGTTGCCAGTCCTGAACAGCATCAATCAGCTCTGACTTCTCCATATTATAGTCAGCCTGCTGGATGAGCTGGCGAAGAATCCCATACCGGATCACAAGGGCCTGATAGGGAGAATTGTTAATTTCGCTGAGCCTTGGCGGTGTGAAGTTATTAAGCTCTTGCTCGAGGCGTTCCTCAGCGGCGAGCGCTGGGGCATACGTCTCTAAGTATGCCTCGCGGTCATCGAAGCCGTCGTGTTTGAATGCTTCAGGATCAAAGTCGTCAGTCTTAGTCTTGGTGTCGTCTTTGATGAACCGCTTACGTTCATAGCTGTTCCAGTTCTTGTCAATAAGATCGGCTAACTCCATCTGTTACGGATTCGTTATTATTCGGAACACTTCAATATCGCCCTATAGCTGGACACCAGTTTGGCGCGAAAAGATCCCGGTGCCCCTCACTCCTCATCAGTGGACTCACCGAACTTCACCGGCTGGTCGAATTCCTTCTGTATCTCGTCGGTGACCCCGTTCTTGTACGGTGCGTCAACGATGATTTCGTAATGCGTCGTCGATCCCAGTTCGCTCCCGTCGGTCTGGACATCGGTGAACAGCAGGTCTAACTCCGTGGTCTCATTCGGCGACATGGAAATGGTTCCGTACGTCTCCCCGGCCAGTGCGTCGCCGTCGTACACGCGACAGAATACCTCTCCACCCTCGATAGCGGCATCACGAGTGTTGCGGATCGTCAAGAACAGTTCTGGTCCGAGATCGGGAGTGTACTCAAAATGATGGCGGACGATCGATACCCCACCGCCGCTGTCACCCACCTCGATAGGTTCTTCCGCCGAAGCCTCATCGTTACCGTTCGAATCGGAACTGGTACATCCGGCGAGACCGGCGAGTCCGATCGCTGCGATTGTCTCTCGACGCGTCGGATTCATGGTTTTCTATAAGTTCTACAATTGATAAGATATTTGTGATAATGTGCTGTCAGCTCGGTAGTTACGCCGGCGCGACATCGGGCGAGTGCTGGCCGATCGGAATGTCGACGTCGATCTCGTTGTACCAGACAACCGGGCGCTTTGCTCGGCCGTTCTCCTCGAGGTCGACAAGGCCGTAATCGGCGAGTTCAGTGACGTTGTCAGTCACCTCCGGCGGGTGACGGTCAACGATCCGGGCGAGTTCACGAATGCTCTCAGGTTCATGGTCCGCGATCGCCTCGAGCAGTTCAAGGTTCGTCGACCGGAAGATCCGGCCGAACGTCTCGAGGTCTGCAACGGAGAGCGTCGACGGCTTCGGGTCGACACTCTCATCGGCATCGAGAGCTGCAAGCGTGTCCTCGAGGTCGCTGCGGTCGGACGACGAATTGATTCGGACGTGGAGTGTTTGGGTCATGGCTTGGGATAGGGTTGGGTCGGTCACCAATCGGTTCGCTTGTCGAACGGAAGCGCCGCGCGCCAAGCACGATACAGTGTCTGTAATCCCGGGTAGTCAGCTTCGACTACCCGTGAGCCGAGGTGCAGTTCGTGGACACCGTGGTGGTTGTCGAACCGGATAATCGGGTCGTCTGCACCGGCGTCGCCGTAGTGGAAGGCATATTTGATGCCGTCCGGGAACTTCTCCGACTCAGGGACCGCGAGTATGCGGACGCGAGCAACGGTGCCATCCGCATAAGCTTCGATCTCATCGCGAACGACAGTAACGTCCTCGCTCATCCCTGTCTGTTAGTATGAGTCCTAACATAATAAATGTTAGGCTCAAAGCTAACATAGCACCGCTTATCTCGAAGTAGCAATGATCACACCAAGACGACATTCGGAATTGTAATCTAATTTAAGTAGAATCAATCCCGTTAAGCGCTTCCGTAGCAACATCGCCCAATTTGCCGGTTTCAATATGCGAATACCGCGCCCGTATCATTTCCTCGGAGAATTGACCGTGCGCCGTCTGTGGTGATCGACGACGGCTAGATGTCCTCGTCGAGCGCTAGTAAGAGGTCGCGAGCGTACTCCATGTTGCTCGTCGATTGTATTCGAGTGTTCTCCTCGGTCGGCTAGCTCCTCCTTCACAATCTCCGCAAGCGTCCGCTGATCGAATGTCAGAAACACCGACCAGCGCTCCGTGGTGGATCCATGAGCTTCTGGTAGCTCCGCAACGGCGAAATTACCGGGTCAGGGAGGCTCGCGGCATCCTACTGCTCTTTCTTCCGATAGATGTCCATACTCCCGCCCTCGAGCGAGATTTCCTCCCAGCGGACGCCGCGCCGGCGCGGATCGTTCGGGTCCCAGAGCAGTTCTCCAACCCGAATACCTGTATACGCGAGAACGAACACGAGGGCACGGTCACGAGACATCTTCAGCGCCTCATAGCGCGCTTGCTACCTGTCGAGGGGATCGGCATCTTCCGGAAGTTCGTGTACGTCTCGATGGCCTCGCGGGCTCGCTCGTCGACATAGCGGGTGAACGCGCGACGTTATTCGGACGTCCAAGCCTGCTGGTTACCGGGCTTACGGTCGTCATCCTCGGGAAGCGGTGCCATCGCGCTCGCCCGCTGGGAATAGGGGGCCTCGAGGTAGGCCTCGTTGATGCACCAGCCACACCACGCGAAGATATAGCGGTAATAGGTTTGTACAGTGTTCTGTTTGATCCCTCGGTCACCGGCGAGGTTCCGGATACTCGCGGAACACGCGTTCGTCGAGGTCCTCAAAAGGTGGATTCACGGTCGATATCGTCTGGAATGCTCCCGGTCCAGTCGTCGTCACTGCGGTTGCCGGTGGCCACTCGGCGAACCGCTTGAGTTCGCGCCCTGCGTTGCGTCGGTAGTTCCCGCCGTCGCCACCGCAGCCCTTTCCCTTGTCCAGGGGTACCGCTCGAAGCTGTCGCCGAGCGGTGTCGAGAGTGCCTGATCAGACATCAGCGATCCTCCACGGTCTTCGAGGTCACTCGACTGGTCTTCTTCTCCGATAAGTTCGTAGGCCAGATTTAGCGGAACTGGTAGAACCACATCCACCACTTGTAGTTCCGTTCGAACTCATACGACCGCTCGTAGGTCCAGTATTCTAACCGGCTAAGGAGTTCTCCGTTCATATTCCGAGGGGCCGTGTCGACACTGACAGTGTGCCCGCCTGCTTTGTATTTGTGATAGTTCCGAGCCCGCTTGGCCTTGGATTTCTCGAGGAACTCGCGGCGGTACCCGCACGTTGAACAGGAACACCTGTGGGTGACTCTCGAGCCCATGATTACCCCTCAAATGCCTCAGCAAGCCGTTCCCGCATGAACTCGCGCCGATACTTCCGCCGTTCCGCTTCCGAGAGGTAGTTTTTCAGTACCACCGACGGATCGCTACTCCCCTGTTCGCCGGCAATCACGTCGAGATTGTCCAGCAGGTCGCTCATGGCTTGATTGTAGGTCGTATACCAGAACCGCCGGCCTGTTTTGGAGGTCGGCCACTCGCCGCGAACGCGAACCTCTGCTCGCTGTGCCAGTCGCTTGAACCGGGCCTGTATCGTCTCGCCGGTTACGTGGCCGCTCGAGGACTCGGTTGAGGGAAACAGATAGCCGTTCCACTCCCGATCGCCGCTGCCGAGCGCGTCGAGTCGGTCGGTGAGCTCGGGAACGCCGTAGATCAGCGCGACCGTCCCCGGCCCGTTCTTTCGGTCGTCAAACGCGATATGCGGGTCGTCGCCGTCAAGAACGAGCTGTGAGACGTGCAACCCCGCGACCTCGCTGCGGCGAAGTCCCCACGCGCACAGCGCGAGCACGAGGAGTTGTTCCTCGGGGCCGTCGGCGGTGGTGTATAGCGTTCCCACCTGCGCGCTCGAGAGTGCGGGATTGTCTTTCTCGCCGTCGAGTCGCTGGGTCCAGATCTCGGTGTGGTCGACGTTGTCTGTTGGGTTGAACGGTGCGCCGTGGCGTGTCTCAAGGTGGTCGTAGAACTGCCGAATGTCGCTTAGATATCGGAGCTTCGACTCGTTGCTTTTGAGGTCATCGTCGAGTTCGTTCAGAACGGCCTCGACACGTCGGAGTTCATCGTACTCGTTGTCGACGTCCATCACTCGGTCGACGATCGCCGCCATCTCGTGGACCGCCTCGTACAGCCGCACGTAGGTTGCGAGCCGATATCGTTTCGAGTCGGCCGTCGACGAGGCACGCTTGCGTTCGGCCCGTCGCAAGAACGCCTCGAGCGCGTCGATGGTCGTTTCGTCGCCGATACCCCACTGGTACGAGTCCTCAGAACCGGGGCCGTCGTAGCCGACCGACCTGAGAAAGTCGGTCAGCGTCATGTCGTGGTGCTCGCGCAGCGTGTAGGCGATGCCCGAAAAGCCGGCGTCGACGAGGTCCTGGTAGGTCGGCCGGGATTCGAGATCGTGGCCGGCACGTCGCAGCGCCGTTTCGATTTCGGCGTACCAGAACTCACGGAGTTCGTCGAGGCTCTTCTGCGACCAGTTGATCGTTTCCTGCTGGCTATTCATGCGCCCACCCGCTCGAGAACCCCGTTCCTCCGGGTTGGGTGCATTCTAAGGCCCTCATTTTCACGTATCTGAATACAACTGACAGTCATGTAAAACTACTGCTTGTCCGTGTGTCGCACGTAGGACACACGAGTTTAGTAACATAGCGGAGGCAGTCGGCCAAATTGGCGTAAACCACATATCGCCATATCAAACTGCGGCCCTGGAGTTGCGAATGCCGGTCAAAACGTTCACGAGAAACCCAGTTCTCAGGCTTTAGGACGCCGATCTACGCCGAAAAGCAACCGATTAAACTGTCCGTTAGCTGAAACTCGTACACAGGAACAAAAATTTAGCCGAAAAACGAGTTACTGCCGGGCTGTGTTTAGTTAAGCGTGAAAAGTGAGGCGGCACGATTTTGTGCTGGTCTATGGCAAAAATCGACTGCCTCAATGGTTGTAGCGACTGGATTGATTTGAGTTTTGTGGAGAGAGAACGGACACCGCGCCGGCTGATGGAGCTTGGTATTCGACTCCACCTTGCTGGATTATCGCTTTCGAATACCGTTCGGGAACTCGAGAAGTTCGATGTCAAGCGTTCGCGAAAGGCTGTTCACGATTGGGTGCAGAAAGCCGATCTACAGCCAACAACTGATGCGAATCCGAATCACGTTGCGCTCGACGAAACCGTGATTCGAATCGATGATCACCAGTATTGGCTGTATGCTGCAGTCGATCCTGAAACGAACAGAATTCTTCACATACGGCTATTTTCGACGACTACGACCGCAGTGACTGAACGCTTTCTGCGAGAACTAATCGAGAAACACGATGTCGAAAACACTGTGTTTCTCGTCGATGGCGCACAGCATCTCCAGACAGCACTCCGCCGACACGGACTCCGATTTCGATACGAAAACAGGGAAATCGGAACGCTGTCGAACGTATCTTTCGAGAGATAAAACGACGCATCTCTTCATTCTCAAACTGTTTCAGTCATGCTAAACCATCAACCGCAGAATCGTGGCTCCAAGCCTTCGCTGTCTGGCAGAATGCTACAAACTAAACACGACCGTATCTCGCTGAGGGTAGATCATCGGAAAGAACTTCAATATCGACTTCCCTGCCGAATTCACCGGAACCAACGATATTGACGACCTCTATCTCGCTGGAATCCAGCCTGCTCATATCAAACGTACTCAGTGACCCCATTGTCAGTTGATGCGTCATCTTGGGCCAAGTAACTACTTATTTCCCAATATTCCGGTTTTGAAGCGATAAGCGTCCAAATTTGGGGAGAATTGCCGTTCATCAGTTAAGCAAGTTTTTAAGCGGGTGTAGGGGAAAGGCAGGAAGTAACATGTCCACGGTACGTCCGGAACGACTTTCTGACATAACGACGGGATTCGACGTCTTGGATTACCTTCTCGACGAAAGCGGATTGAACTACGGTGAGTTCGTGACGATCCCGGATGGCCTCCGCCGGAACCAAGGAACGAATGACTGGTATGAAGCGCACCTCGTTGATTTGGATGGAGAGGGGGTCATCCGGTACATTGAGCTTAGTCAGGGCGGTGACTCTCCCTCTTTCAGCGATGTCAAAAAACATCTCAAGCGATACGGAACCCCGATTGACGAGTTGTTCGTCGTTGTAGCGTACCGAGAAGAAGATGACGGGCCGCTTACCAGCCCGGTTTCTAACGAACTTACCTTCCTCTACATTGACGAGCAGTTTTCCTCCGAAGATGTCGAACTCACCTTTGACCTGAAGTACTTTACTGTTAACCTCACTGACATTGAACCAATCTACCTCGACTTTCTCGACACTCTCTACGTCACCAGTAGGCAAGACCGGGACTCCCTACTCAGTAACGTTGAAGACACGTTCTCCATCCGGGAGGTCACGAACACCTTCTACGAGCAGTTTGGTGAGATTTTCCGCGACGATCTGCAGAAGTCTATCACTGGGCTTCCGGATCCGGGCGAGAACCTAAATGCGTACACGCGTTTAGTAGTCAACCGTGTCCTGTTCTTGCTTTTCGTTGAGGAGAAAGGCTGGCTGAACGGCGATACAGACTACATCGAGAACAAGTACGAAGTCGCCCGGGACGACCCCGATATGCATGTCTACCATGACTTCTTCGAGCCGTTGTTCTTCAACGCGCTGTGTGACGCTACACATCAGTCCTACGACTTCCTTGGTCGTATTCCGTACTTCAACGGTGGGCTCTTTGAAGAGAAATCGATCGAGGAAGACGTTACTGTCGAACCCGCGTTCTTCGACGCGCTGCTCAACCCGACGGAAACGGAAGACGGTGACCCGAAAGGATTCCTCCGACAGTACAAGTTCTCGCTCAGCGAGTCCAATCCAAGCGAACAGGAGTTGATTGTTGACCCCGAGTTCATCGGGCGTATCTTCGAGATGTTCATGCAGGAGGCTGAGCGCGAGGAAAAAGGGACGTTCTACACCCCGAAACCAATCACCGAGTATATGGCGAAGAACGCGCTCAAGCAGTTCCTCCTGGAGGACTACGCCGACCATGAAGACGCGGTGATCGAGTTAGTCGGGAACCACCGTGCACCAACCGATCTGTCCGAAGACATTGTTCATGGGATGCGTGAGAAGGTTAGGGACGTCCAAGTGGTTGACCCGGCCGTCGGGAGTGGCGCGTTCATCATCGCCATGAGTGAGGAACTGGTCGCCATCGTTGAAGCCCTGACAGACGCGTTAGACGACGACATCGACCGCTTCGAACTCAAGCAAGATTTCATCCGCGACTCGCTATACGGCGTCGATATCGACAGTGGTGGGATTGAACTCTGCAAGTTCCGCGTCTGGTTGTACCTCATTCAAGACCTCCACATCTCCATCGACGAATTTCTCGAACAGAACGACCGGTACGCGCTTCCGAACCTTGGTCTCAAGTTCTTCGTCGGGAACAGTCTCGTCGGTGACTACGAACCGACCGAGCTACGCGATACGCTCCGCGAAGGCGACTACCAGGGTAGCCTGACCGGTGACTACGGCGAAGATGACCTTATTGACCGTATCTCCACGCTGCGGAAAGAGTACGTCGGTGCGCATAACGATGAGAAACAGGAGATACATGACGAATTACAGCGCTTGACGGACGAGCTCGATAAGAAGATTAGTTGGGACTCATCCGATCACTGGATGTCGGAAGCCGTTGGTGAGCTCGACACGGACGAGGAGGCATTCAAGTGGAGTATCAACATTCCGGAAGTCCTTCTGGAAGGCGGGTTCGATATCGTCATCGGTAACCCCCCATACAAGGGCGGAACGAATCCAGACTACGTGACCGCACTCAGCGACTTCTACGAGGAACACCGCGACGAGTACGTGAAGCCGGTGCGGAAGATGGTGTACGACCGCTACCAGAAGTTCATCTACCGCGGTGAGGAACTCGTCCGTGACGGCGGTGTCTTCTCGTACATCGTTAATTCGACATTCCGCACGATCGCTACGAAAACCTCTACACGGAACCTGCTCCAGTCGAACCGGCTACAGGAAATCCTTCTCACGAACATCGATACGTTCGACGCTGCGGTCAACGCTGCCATCTTCTCACTCCAGCACGAAGATGCGAGGGATCGAAACTACCAGATGCGGTACGTCAACGGGCTGGAATCCCCCATCACGAGTTACCGAAACCTCATCCACTTCCCCAACCTGCCGGACAACGGCGACAACGAAGTCCGGAAGCTCACGGACAACGAAGACCTGCACGCGTATCAGGTCCCCATCAATATGTACCGGAACAGCATCCGAGGGAGCTTCTTCGAACCGGACGAGGTCAAACAGAAGGTCTACCGGGACTATATCGACCCAGCGAACGACCTTATCGGCGAGTGGAAAGAGGAGCTGTACGACGTGGATCGGCAGCGTGACAACTTGGATGAGATCCGCGAGCAACACATCAACCAACTTGAACCGGGTGATGTTACACTTCTCGGCTTGGTTACATGGGGCGGCGAAGGGCTGAAAACAAACAACAACAAGGAGCACATCGCGTACATCGACGGGACTGACAGCGCAGAACGCGTTAAAGACCGGAACGAGGACTTCCAATACGTCGAGCAGAACGAAAACGCGTACAACTTCATTAACCGCGTCATTACGGATGAACACACAATCGACCCATTGGAACTATCCGAAGAAGAACGATTCAACGGGATCGATACCGACGAACGTGATAATCGGACGTGGGTTCCGATAGAGAAGGGCGCGTCCACATCAGACGTGTACTACAAGCCGACCGAGCAGTACATCGACTGGAGCAAGGAGAGCCTGGAGAAAATCAGTAACCGGCGCGGTGGCCGCATTCGTGACCCGAGTTACTACTTCCGCTCGGCTGTCTTCGCATCACGCGGTGGTGCAGGGAAGTACAAGACTAAGGCTCGCTATATCAACAACGCCGTTGTGGACTCCAGCGGTGTCGTACTCATCTCCACGACAGATCGACTCCCACCGAAGTACCTGCTCGGCATCCTCAACTCGGAGGTCACCAAGTACGTCCTGTACCACTTCATCAACGGGACACTGAACGTGCAGGCTGCGGACATGCGCGTCATCCCGGTACCGGTTCCAACCGAGGAACAATTGGACGACATCATCGAGAGCATCGATGAAGCCATCGCGCTGCAGAAAGGCGAGACCGATCGGTCACTTGATGAGGTTCAGGCTGAAATCGACGAGAAAATCGCTGACCTCTACGGCCTTGACGTTGAGTACATCCCGCGCTGGTACTGACCGACACTACCTCTCCCCCTGTAACTCATGACGGATTCCACGCCACCCGCCGCACCTGACGACCGCGATGAGGAACCGGACTGGTCAGACTACTCTGACGTTCTCGACAACAAGGAGTTCGACGTCGGTGATCGCGTGAACGCCCTTGCACCGCGCGCTCATACCGTGAAAATCGCGGTCGGGTATTTCTACCTCGGCGGATTCGAACTATTGAAAGAGAACCTCAAAGACGCTGATCATATCCAACTCATCATCGGGACGCACACGTCCGACCGGACGATCGAAGAACTCCAACGCGGATTCAGCGATAGCCTCGATGAGTACGACAAGGACGAAGCAGAGGCCGGTGTGAAGCGGCTGTACGAATTCATTCAACTCGGGAAGGTAGACGTGAAGGTCTACAACGAATCCCGCTTCCACCCTAAACTGTACTTGTTCAGGAATCCACCCGACGCTATCGATCTCGGTCGCGCCGTCATTGGGTCCTCAAACCTTTCTGCAAGCGGTCTGCACGGGAACGTAGAGTTAAACGTCGAAAAGAAAGATAACGCTACGATCCGGTACTTGGACACCTGGTACGACGAGTTATGGGAGCAAGCCGAAGCATTCGACACAGATCACATGGCGGAGGAAATCGAAGTATCGCAGTTCGGTGACGTCGTTGGGGATGACGATGACACCGGTCCAGAGCCACCAGAAGTCGAGGGGCCGCCCGTTGCCGATGTTGAGACTATCTCCCCGTACGAGGCTACGAAGCGGTTCATCGTCGAGCAATTTGAGTACGAAGTCAGCGACGGCACGTTCCTAGAAGAGATTCGTGGCGAGTACGAAGAGCAACTCACAGCGTTCCAAGAGGATGCGTTCCACGCTGCTCGCCGCCCGCTCGATAAGTACAACGGTGTGATCCTCGCGGATAGCGTCGGCCTCGGGAAATCCTACATCGGCGCGCCACTCGTCCAAGAGTACACCACATCGCTTGATGAGGTCCTGATTATCGCGCCGAATCGGCTTCGATCCATGTGGATGGACGACCTGTTAGACGAGCAGGATGGCGAATTCCCAACGAATGCGGAGAAGATGTTCCTCAGCTTCACGGGCCTGTCACGCTTGAACGAGCAAGAGATACAGCGCCTGCAGAACGTGGACCTCGTGTTGATTGACGAGGCACACAACATGCGAAATACCGGGACACAACGGTATGCGAAACTGCAGTCCATTGGTCGTCGGGGAAAGAAGTTCGTGATGCTAACCGCGACACCGATTCAGAACTCTGTCCGCGACGTCGAGAACGTCGTGAAGATCTTCGCCGACGATGACGACTTCGACTTGGAGCTTCACGGTCGCACGCCCTCGGATGTGTTCCGGGATTATGACAAGCTCAGCAGTGAGGAAGAACTTTCCGCACACGAGCGGTCCCAACTCGACCAGTTGGAGGAGAGTATTGAATCCATCCTTCGTGAGGTCGTGATTTCCCGTGACCGTCGGTACATCCTTGACCAGTACGACAACATCACGATTGGCGGTGAGCAAATCAAGGTTCCCGACCGCGTTCCACGGTTGGTTACGCCAGATGACCCACGGCTGGACGAGCTTTACGCAGAAATCATTGAAACGATTCTCGGGCCGGAAGACGACGGGGACGGTGGGCTCAACATCCCGTACGTGAGCGCCGACCGATACGACGCCGACGGCGACGAAGAAGAGGAACTCATCGTGGAGTATCAGAACGCAAGTGTGCTAATGCTGATTAACTTGCTGAAGAGGCTGGAAAGCAGCTTCGCCGCGTTCGAGGATTCTATCGACCGGCTCATCCAGAGAGAACGCATCACGCAGCAAATTGCTCGCGGAGAATTGACCGATGCTCACACCCGCGAGCAAGCGGTTGACCAGATCCGCGCGACGTTCTCGGATGACTTCGCAAAGGATATCAACTTCGATGAAATCACGGACGCTATCGATCGGGTGAGCGAATCCAAGCGTCAGCAAATCATCGAGGATATCGACGAGGACCTAACCGCGCTCACTGAACTTCGGGAAAAAGCCCAAACAGTTCTGCAGACGGAGACTGGGAGCGGTGGGCTTCGTGACGCAAAGGTAGACCGCTTGCAGTCTATCCTGCAGCGCGAGTTAGAGTCCGAGAAGGTTCTCATCTTCAGCCAGTACGTCCCGACTGTCCACCACATCTTTGAGGAATTGACGGGCGAGAATCCTGACAGTACGCAGATAGCGACCGTGGACGGTCGCACAGTTGCGTACGTCCATGGTGGTGGGCACTTCGATGAACGCCTCGTAGAACGGTTTGCACCGCATGCACAGGATGCTAACGTGACGCCTGATGAGGAAGTGGATATCCTCATCTCAACGGACGTGCTCGGCGTCGGGCAGAACCTGCAGGATTCTCGGGTGCTGGTGAACTACGACTTACACTGGAACCCGATGAAGATGGAGCAACGCATCGGGCGGATCGACCGCATCACTACCCAACACGACGAACTGCTCATCTACAATTTTGTTCCGACAGGGAATCTCAAAGACCAGTTGGGTCTGATGGAGCGGATTCAGGAGAAGATTCAGGCGATTGCACGCACCTTCGGGCACGCTGCGCCAATACTGGATACCGCGGAAGAACAGGTGCATAAGACGATTATGACGTATGAACGATTGGATGAGGCCGGAGCGAACTTCGGTGACGATCGGTTGGAAGGCATTGGATCAAAATACGATGATCTGCGGAAAACCGCCCGAGCGTTCTGTAACGAGCATGGCATCGACATTACTGATTTACAGGAGACACTTGATGCGGTCCAACACCGTAACGAGCCGCAATTCTTCGTGGTGCCGGAGACGAATGAGACGGGTATCGTCACGTTGGTCCTTATAGCGTACAATTCCGGGCGTGAGGAGTGGCAAACCACGATTTTCGATGAGGACAACCTACAGCGCGATAAGGTCGCCGGACAAATGATCTTCGCAGAGTTCCCGCGTCGCACGACAGATGAAATTGAGATTTTCACGACGATCGCGTCTGCCGACCCGACGCGATACAACCTGTCTGAAGATGCCTACGACGTGCTGACGTCATTCGCCGAAGATTTGAGTTCACCGAGTACTTGGGAGGATGATATCCTTCAACGGGAGGCTGCCGAAAGTCGGACGATTACACGGGTGAAGAAACTCTGCCAGTCGGTGTTGAACACGGACCGTGAGCTGGGTGTAGAAGATGAGGCAGCAGAGATCATCGAAATGATTTCCGAACACGAGATGAGTGACTGGGCAGAGCAGCAAATTGAGACAATTCACAGACGGAGACGTAGGTATGGTCGTGTAGGGACAATTGAGCGACTCCACCATAAACTCACGTCGGAAATTGAGCTCGTTGAACCTGAACGGATTACAGACGTAGATGTCGCCTTGACTGGTAAGATGGGTATGGATAACCCAGACAATGACATAGATCACTCCTAAGAACCGGCAGGCTGAGTGTTCCAACTGCCAGTCAAACCTTCACGAGACCATCCTCATCTTGTGGTAGACGCCAGACTCACCAGAGCACTGCCACTGTCGTTGTCACCCCAACTCTGTCACCTTCGCTTGGGTTGTCCGAATGATTCCCCAGCCGACGTCGTCTATCCAGTGGTGCGCGGTGGCCAAGGAGTAGCGGTGTTCCTGACTTCGCCATTACGTCTCTCCCAATCGATGTCGCAATGCAGAACGACGTTCGGTTCTTTGGGGAGGTGAAACCCCCGAAGAAGATCGAAAATGCACGGAATGACATGGTAGATTACCTCGACAGCGATCTCGATGTGCACGCCGTTGCCATCCTTACTGACGGGTTTGAATGGGAACTCTGGATTAGACCAAAAGGAGAGTCAGTCGAGGACTTGGATAACCCACACGCTAAAGCCAGTCTGCAGGACCCACTGAAAACCGTCCGAACACGGAATATGAAGACGGCTCCATATCAACCACACCAAGTTCGGAATAGCATCGACACTCAAGAATTCTCTAACTTCACCCTTGAGACCGTTCTGGAAATATCGAAAAAGAGTTCGACTTAGATATTTCAACCTTCTAATAGGGGTCCTGAGTAGGTTACGGTGAGGTTTTATCCGAAAATGGAGTCCCTTTCTTACCGTAGTGGACTGACCAGGCATTGTCGTATGGTTCAAGTACGTACTTCAGCAGTCGTTTGTTGGCTTCAAGATTGCGGGCAACCTCCCAGTGCGTACTGTTTCGGTTGTGGGCGGAGTGAGTACCCGAACGCCTGGCGAAGCATTGGGAAGACTAACTGGTCTTCAGTGAAGCGTTGGGTTCTGGATTCGGGCATAGGAGAGAGTCGGGACTGTAGTGCCGTGAATCCATCGCACGAAAGGAGGTGGTACGCGAGACGGCTTGTCGTCCGGCCGGGCCCATACGGTGGCTCATCGGCCGCGAGGATAGGGCTTTGGGACGGTTGCAGTAGATGAGAGTCCTAGACGTACTCCGTAAACGGTCGCGAGTCAGCGAGTTCGAACAGCGGCACCACGTCAGTCACCGCGTAGTGCTCGAGCATCCGGTGCATCTCTCGGAACGTCTTTGTTTCCGTCGCACCGGCCTCAAGTAAATCGAGATACCGCTCACCGACGACCGGCACATCGCCGCCGAGGAAATACGGTTTCATCGCATCGGCCGTGTCCCGATGTTCGGGGTAATCGTCGGTATCAACATCGTACTCTGAAAGCATCGTTCGTGGGACCTGGACGTCACAGTACTCACACGTTTCCTCGAAAGAGGTGTAGTCGCCGAAGTGGTCCCATGAATCGTGTTTCAGATCGACACTATCGGCCGTATGGACCCACTGCTCGGCTCGATCGAGGATTGATCTGTTCGCCTCGGCAGCCTCGGTTGCACGGCGAGTGCGCCCGACAAACTGCGTGAAATCGAAATAGTCGCCGTTGTACGTGATGACCGTGTCACCCTGGTGCTCGAGGACCCACTCAAGCGTGCGATCGACCAACTCGAGTTCCGACTCGGGATCGCGGCCCTCCCGGAAGAATACCTCGTGTTCGATCTCCGCGTCGGGATCGGGCTGATAGGCACAGCACAGCGAGAACAGTTCGAATTGTCCCGGGTCTTGGTAATCGCTGGGTTCCTCACCGGTCTCGAGTTGCGGATTGATCGTCTCGATATCGAACGCAAATCGTCCAGTAGACATGACGTTCTCTCTATCGTGATTATCAACTATAAATCACGCCGGTCACAAGATAATAAAACTGACATATTCGAGCAGTGGTTACTCGCTGCCGTCTGCCGAAACCCGTTCCCGAAAGTTCTCACTGGTTCCGTTGAACTCCGGCACCTCCGCGCCGTCGATCTCGAGGCTGTCGAACATCCCTTTGAGTTGCGGGAGGTGGGATGCGGGAAATTCGTAGGTCGTCCCGTCCGAGACAGTTGCCTCGAGTATGTCCTCCTCGACGGCGTCGAACTCGGTGATTTCGTCAGTTGTCTCGGTCATTTTGGATTCGCTCGAGTGTGAGTAATCCGTTCCGTCGCGGGCCGTCGTCTGTCTACGCTGGCAGTAGCGGTTCGCCGTCGAAGAACGATCGGATCGCACCGTAGGCGTTCCATCGGTTCGCGTTCGTTGGGAGTGCGCGGTATTTTGTACCGGTGTGATTATCGACGAGCGTCACGTTCCATCCATCGGCCGACTTCTGGCAGTGGATCGTGATATCGGTCTCGAGGTGCAGCCAGATTGTGCCCTCAAACGACCGTTTCATCACAACCCATCCATCCGGCGCACTTGCGTCGAGAAACGGGATATACTTGCATAACTGCCCGAACCGGCCCTCGTAGTTGGTGCCGGTATAGTGGACTGAATCGACCGGGGTCGCCATAAGAGACAATTCGGAGAACAGTCAGATAAAGAATCCGCCGACAGATGGGTTATTCCTCGGTCGGCCAGCGGGTCGACTGTTCGTTCGACAGACTAAGCGCGACTAAGTTGGTTTGGGTGGTTATCGGTGGTAGCAGACCGTCTAAGCAGGTCTCAAGCGACCGGGTACAGACCCCCGCCACCCTTAAGAGAGGTTCGTCCGCGAGTCGAGTTGTATGATAAAAATACTACTCGGGATTGTTGTGACCGCGATCGGCGGTGCGATTAGTGCGGGTATCATTTCCGTAGCTAAGCGTCTCGGCAACGCGCTCGAGGACGACGGTGACAAGGGTGACGACGGTCCCGAGGGCGGCATGGAGGTTATCGAGTGGTAGAACCAGCCGGCCAGTGGATTAGCTTTTTGATGATTCGATACACCCCACCCCCACCTTGATAATTGAAATAGGGGAACGTCGTGTCTATCGGTATGGCAACAGAATTAATTGTCATGGCCGTACTGATATCAGGAATCCTAACCACCATGCCCGCCTATGGTGTGTTGGGATACTTCGGTGTGCGTAAGCTATTGTCCGGTTAAAAGCACGTACCAATTCTTCCCGGCTATCCGCTCGAGTCGGTGAAAAAGACCCGAACCTATCAGAAATCCTGTCCCCACTCGCGGAGGATCTCTTCGGCATCGTCTAAGTTCTGCATCCCAGCCAGATAGATCGCTTCCCGGGCGTCGAGCTTGTAGAGCTTGTCGTCGAACCGCTGTTTCAGATCATACCGGGCCTCCTCCTCTTTCGTGTCGGTGTCATCGTAGACGAACAGTTGATGCACGTCCTCGCGATCATCTTTGACTTTCTCTCGGCCGACCATTCTTGGTAAGTCTGACCGGTCAAACTGTCTGGTATTACTGCCAGACGGCGACTGATTCTCGCCGGATTGGTCCGTCGTACTGTCGGACGGTTCGGTCGAGTCTGACTCGTCAGTCTGACTGTCACTACTGTCTGTTTGTTCTGTCTGTTCGTCCTCGTCGTCGTTCGCAAACGGATCGGTCGTGCCTGTTTTCATGCTGTAGCCTCGGTTGCTGCGAACTGTTCGGTGATGTACTCCGCTAGTTCATCGAATTTCTCGAGGGTCGGTTGCTCGTAGTCTCGGAGGTCGCGGTACGCATCGTTCTCTGCCAACTCGTAGATCGATACCTGATTGTCCCAGGCTTCGCCGAGCATGGACCCGCGTTCGCCGATCGACACGGGCGCGATCGGGAGTTCTTCATCCTCGAGTATATCGAGATATTTCTGATTGATATTCGTCCCACTGAAATTGTTCGGGACGGTGCCGATCACGCCCACGTCAATATCTCCGAGTTCGTCCTCGAGTCCGTTGATAACGTCTCGGAGACCTTTCACGCTTTGCTCGCCCTTCGGGGATGGTTCGAACGGGATGAGGAGGTTGCCCGTCGCGTAGACGGAATTGTAGAGATGTTGCCCTTGCGACGCTGGCGGGTCAATCACAATGACATCGTATTTCTCGGGTATACCCGCCTCAACCAGTACTTCGCGCAACCGTTTCTCTTTGACAAACTCGTTGTCTCCCGCACCCATTTCATCCTGCAGGTCAGCGGCCTTCTTGAGTAGATCCCGGAGGTTGCCGAGCATATTGTGGCTCGGAATGATATCGATTCCCTCGCTTGTGCGAATTAAGTCCTCGAGTGGTCCTTTTCCGCGGTCGATCATGTGCAACGCGAGGTTGTCTGCATCCGGGTTCGCTTTATCCTCGTCAAGGCCGTAGTGGTGGGTCAACCCGCCGTCTTGTGGGTCCATATCGATTCCCAACGTTTTCTGCCCTCGTTCGACGTGCGCTCGGAGTAATCCCCCGGAGATTGTGGTCTTGCCAACGCCGCCGGCCTCCGAGTACACCGTGTATGGTATCATACAGGCAGAGTGTCGTTCTAACCCCACATAAATACTCGGCAGACAAGCCAGTAATACTGTTCAAACAACCCAGTATGCTTGGACAGTATTACTCGTCAGTAAAACCAATTGGGCAGAGTAGGCCAATCCTTGTTGGCACGAGATTCAACAGGCCAGCACGCATCCGTTCGCCTGTCGCGTCTCCACATGCGCGACATCCCCAGTACGCCGCGAGCGGGCATTTGCACTCCCCTGCGCCGTTCGTGGCGTTTTCAACACACCAGATTTCGAGTGAACCCGCGGGCCACGAGATTGATAGCGCTGCGTGTGATAACGTCACACGTCGCGCCCGACTGCGCGACAGACGATCATCGTCTCAGATCCACTCGGCGTCGGTCGTTGCCAGACGCCACACCGATCTCAGGGGGTCGTTTTTAGACTGCACAATCCGTCCGGGCTATTAATCGAAATCTTCGGGAGAATGCTCCACCAAAACCTCACCAGGGGTCATATCGTACTCCTCAGCAATCCTATCAACTTCATCCATACCATCTTCGACTATAGCAGAAAAGACGACTGAAGGGTCCACATCATATTTATCCGCGTACTTTTCTATCTGCTCTACTTTCTCGTCTGGTAGTTCGACCTCTATTTCTTCCATGGACAAAGTAGACACAGATGGGCAATATAAAGATGATAGGTCTGCTCAGGACTCGTCAGTGTGTTTCCTGGTATCCATTCTGTTCGCACCATTCTTGGAGGGCTGAGTAGACCATATCTTCATCTTCAATCTCGCCTTTGGTCAACAGTCGATAGCCGTCTTGAGATTCGTTTTCGACGACAGCGCATGCGCTGTTTTCGGTCATCAAGAAAAACGCCGGGATAATCGAACCCATTGACATACGCTGAGACATCACTTCTGGGTGCAACTCAAGAACCTTCGGCGAACTTTCGATCTTCTCGGCGATCTCTGGGGTCAGTGGGTGAGGGATTGAACCGATCATAGTGCTTGGTGTGTACTTCAGGGATATTGTTCTATCTGTGTTCAGACGGTTCACCAGACACTCGGACCACCTCGAACGGACTGGATCTCCTCGAGATCGGATTCGGGACCAAGATCAGCCAGATTGTATTCAATAAGTCCCCGACTGTCTTGGTCTGAGTCTGGCAACGGAAGCGTGTCACCAAGGACATCGATCTCAACCTCTGATCGGAGAAGGTCTCGAACTGTACTGTCGTAATGGCGAAGCTCACCTTTCGAGTATCCGAGATAGAGTTCCGTGTCGGACGTTTCAGAAGTCATGGATCAGATTCCTCCTCATCGATCTCTTTCAGTTCGCCGTAGCAGTGAGGACAGGTAGTGAGCTTCTCTTGCTCTACGTTCAACTCGAAATTACAATCCTTGCATTTGACGTAGCAGGTATCCGAGTCTGCGGTGAGCCAGTCTGACTCAGCGTCCTTTGGAAGGACGACCGTCATCTGGTCGTGGATGGGTTTCATCACGTCGTTCGGATCCGTCATGAGAATCGTCACGCACGAGATTGTCTCGTCGTCGCCTTCCTAGATGTCCTAGAAGCCAACCATCGCGACCGCCAGATCATTCTCGCGGTGAATCCGATAGGGCTGTTTCGTCCCGCCATTCGGTGCTTTCCACTCGTAGAACCCTGACGAGAGGACGAGGCAGAGACGGGATTCCCACGCCCGCTCGAGAACACGTTTCTCGTCGGCTGTCGCCGAGCATACGTTGATGATTCCCTCCTCCGACTCATCTTCCCAGAACGGTATCAGGCCCCAATGGTATACGTCGATCTCGTCGGAAGCCTCGTTTGTGATGATGTGTAGGTCCTCACCTGGCGCAATGTTGTATCGGGGTGTATAGCCGCCTCCGCGACAACCTCCGCATCGAACCGGGCCTCGAGGTCGTCCTGCTCGGTGAAGAGCAAATTACGTCCACACATACCGTCGGGTTCGGTGGAGAGCATCTTCAACGTGGTCGCGCAGAATCGTAGTCGGCGACATTTCGGGCCTTAACCAACATTCGTCACATGAGGAGCAGGTCTGTTGGTTAACGCTGTCAGTCCAGACCAATACATTCTGGAAACATTCTCGGAACAAGCGAGCGGTGAGAGAAATCGGACAACTCAGCCTGGATTCTAGAATGGTGGATTCGACCTCCCGTTTCTACTAGGCATCTGAGCTGCCACGACATCGAGTGGCCCTTTGACGTACTGTCGCACCCTGAGAGATGAGTTCTTCCACCTCATATCATGGGAGAACATCCTGATGCGTCGGAGATCCTCATAACTCAGAGACTGGTGACCCAGAGACTGCCCGACGACCCGGATTCCGTCGCGACGAGGAGTCGGTCCTCGCCGTCGACGTCGTACACATCAATCGCATCACCCCACTTGTGCGGCAGGCACGGCAGCTAAACACGTATCCAGTCAGGAACCTCGCGTGCTTCAACGTCAACTTCTTGCGGGAGTTTCGGTACTGCCTCGAGGATCAGAACCTAGATATCCTGGTCTGTTCAACGTGCGGGATTATCTCGACACTGTACGAGATGCCCGCGACCGCCGGCGTCGACGAGTTCAAGATCCGAGGCATCGAGGCTCGCCAGCGGTCGACCCCGCCATTCATCGAAGACGTCCAGCGAGACTGTCTCGAGCGTCTCGATGCAACACAGTCTCCAGAAGCGGTTCTCGGTCGCCTCGAGAGAGCGATCGAAGCGCTCCATGCGGGAGACGTTGCTGTAGAGCGGCTCGTCGAACGGAATCGCGTCTCCAAGCCACTCGAAGGCTACACGCAGAATACGCAGAATGTGGCGGCGCTCGAACGGGCTCGTGACCAGAACCTCGCCATCCATCCTGGACAGGATATCAAGTACGTAGTCGTCGACGACGAGAAAGCCTCGTGGGACCGCGTCGCCCTTGCTCACGAAGATATTGAGACCTACGACGCCTCGTACTACGAGACCCAACTCGTCAGAGCTGTCGAAAGTGTGCTGTCACCGTTCGGATGGGGTCAGAGGAAGATTCGACGCGAAATCGATGAGACTCGGGGAACAAACTTGTCGGCCTTCACCAAGCTCAACGAGAGTTAACCAACAAAATTGAGAGTCCCGAAGGATTGTTGGTTAATATAGAGGCTGTTTGTCCCGATACTAGGTGGGAGGAAGACAAACGGAACACGTGACCCACACACCCCTCGTCAAGAGTGAAAACCAGTCGAGAGAGTGGGACAAGGTCCACAAGAAACGGAGGTTGCCGAGAAGGGTATCCAGAAAGAACCACGGAAAGATAGCCTAAGACGTAGAAATATAGAGAGAAAGGAATAGCGATTATGAGCAGCAGTTCGTAACTACCCGGACGAATGCCGTCTTCGTCCTTCTTATTGTAATGAATGCACTTGGCGAATGGTATGGAAGAGACAGTAATAAAACTTCTAGATAGAAATACTAATATTGATATGTAGCAAGTCGTTGTTTGTGTGAAGGCTGTTTCATGAATACATCCCCTCCCATCTCGTGATTTCGGTGTTATCTCCTCGAGCCGGCCTCCGATTTCGCCCCGATCTACTGAGACACTATCGAAGTTTTTCACTCTGGACGAGGGGTGTGTGGGTTCTATTCCATCATACATCCATCGTGAGATACCAATCCGTATCTGGATTGATGATCGATCATAGAAACCTATTATCCCGCATCTGGAATGAATTCCATCAATTCGGTATCATCAGGTTGAAATCGGAGATCCTGTTCACGACCGATCTGACTGAGACTCGTCTGCTTTCACTGGAACTGTTTTTCGCATTCTTGAGGAGGTTTCACAGTTCCTCCTGATTCACTCTTGACCTGGGGTGCCAGCTGATTCTCAAAGATTTCATACATGAACTCCATTATTCGTTGGGTTTTTCACTCTTGACGAGGGGTGTCTGCCGTGTCAGACATTTTCTTTATTCATTGGGAAACTGATGATTGCCTCGTTCGGTGTTACACTCGGGACGAGGGGTGTGGCCTGGATCGTTTGTTCTGCTCACTAGATGATGCGCTATTCACTCTGGACTGGGGGTATGGCAAACTCGTCTGATTCTGGTGTTTTCACTCTGGATCAGGGGTGCCGACTAAAGTTGTTACCCGTCGTCCAGAACCCTATTTCACTCGGGATTGACTCGACTCTTTATGAGGATGATACGCCAGAGACAAAACATCAGAAGATGACCATAGCCCGATTTACACTCTTGTCGAGGTAGCCAAATCATTAAGTAGTTCCCGTGCGCGATGTCTGATGTTGATGGCTGAGGAACCATCCCAACTCTCTGACTTCGACGGCGGCTACGAGGACCCTTCCGACGATCCCCTCTTTAACTTAGATGAAGACGACCCTGACCGTGCCAGCATTTTCGCTCGGAAGGAACTGCTGAAAGTAGGCCATGTTCCTGAAAGTGGACGTATCGTCGGTCGTGATGGCGAGATCAAGGCTGTTGCCGCTGAACTCAGGCCGATCATTCGTAGCGATCCGCCCAACAACGTGATTATTTACGGAAAAACGGGTACGGGGAAGTCGCTGGTTGCTCGCCACGTTACCGAACGAGCTCGCCGAGCTGCGGAGTCGAACGGTGTGTCCGTTGGCTCGGTTTACGTTGACTGCGCGCAGCACAATACGCAGACGCGTGTTGCTAGGACGGTGACCCGTACACTCAACGAGACGGACGAGACTGACTTTGATATTCCACGGGCAGGAATTGGGAGTGGTGAATACTACGACTATCTTTGGGATATTTTGGATACCGCCTACGAGTCAGTTATTATCATCCTTGACGAGGTGGATCGACTCGATGACGACGATATACTCATGCAACTGTCGCGTGCTCGCGAATCGGGGAAAGCGGACTGCCACTTAGGCGTCATCGCAGTCAGCAACAAGATCGAGTACCGGGACCAGTTGAACGAGCGCGTCAAGTCCAGTCTTCGTGAGGAGGAGTTCGTCTTCCAACCCTACGATGCGAACCAACTGCGCGAGATTATGAAGCACCGTCGAGACGCGTTCCACGAGGGAGTTCTCTCTGATGACGTGATCCCCCTGACTGCAGCATTAGCCGCTCAGGAACACGGTGACGCCAGAAAGGCCATCGAAATTCTCCGTCACGCTGGCGAACTTGCTGAGCGAGAAAACGTCGATATGGTCGTCGAGGAGCACGTTCGTGATGCCCAAGAGTGGGCTGAAATCGATCGATTCGAGGAACTGCTACGAGGATCGACGACGCAGGTCAAATTCATCCTCTATTCCCTTGCGCTGCTCACCGAAGAGAATCCGAATGAGGACGGATTTTCGACGAACCGGATTTACGAACGTTATCAAGCGACGGCAGAGAAAGCCGACGCAAAAATCCTCAGCGAACATCGCGTCTATGAACTGTTGAAAGAGCAGGCGTTCCTCGGTGTCGTTGAATCAACTCGGACTGGTGGCGGTCGAGGTGAGGGCAGTTATCTGGAGCATCGGCTGGTTCAGGACACTGGAATCGTGCTGAAATCTGTGCTTCGGGACAGCCGGTTGGAAGACCTGGCATAGCTCCCCGGTTCGGTCGCTCACCACACCCCTGATCACGAGTGTATCTCTCGATACGTCGGAACATGAAGGGTGTCCTGATATCACCTTCTACACCAACTATCATCAACCCGGACTGCGTGATGAAACTTGGCTGAAGAGAGGATACCAGACACACCCACCCCTGATTTTCAGTGAAAGGCTCCGTACAAGAGAACCTGCTGTTCGACTCGAGACCGGATCCTCTGATCGGGACATTATATTATTTTTGGTATAGGTAAAGTAGTAGTGTAGTAGTCGATAGATAATTTCTCTAACTAGCGATGGAAAGAAATGGTCTTTCTTAATGCCAACCCTTTATATGTAGTTCTATCTGAGATCAGAGTTGTTTTCACACATTCACCCCCTTTCACTGAAAACGAGGGGTGTGTCTGTATCGTTCTGGATCAGTCTATGGCTCCAGATAGTCCGACAGCGTCACGTCTGGTGCAGTGTCTCAAGTTATCGTACTGTTCTCGTCGGCCGTCTTTGCTTCGTGCAGTACGTACACAGTGTCTGGAGATTCGACTCCTCGAGTGGGTGGCCGCTATCTGCGATTCGTTCGATATGATCGACTGGTCCTGCAGATCAGCGATCGACGGCTCGTCGACCGTTTCGAGGTCGTCGCTCATCGTTTATCACCGTGCTCAACGTTCGTCTGTCCTGATCGCAAGCGATACTCTGAATTTGACCTGTGTGCTATATGATCACATGGATAGGGTGAATGAGCTACTCCGGTACGCAGCCGGGCTCGTCTTGATTGCGGGTGGTATCGTCGGGACGATTGCGTCCCTGATGGGGTTCGAGACAATCTCGCCGGCATACTTCGCCGTCGCGATCGCAGCGGGAGCGGGAGCGCTTCCCGAAGCGGAACATGCGTTATGTCGCATCCGGAGTCGACTTCCCGTATAGGGAGGTGGCGATGCCCTTGAGCGCTACCTGGTTGGCTGTTCCGGATTGCGTTGTCGCTCTTGCTCTAGCCCTCCGCGTTGCGTAGTTCCGAAGTGGTGGGCAGATGCCACCCTGGCGGACCTCATTACCCCTGTCGTCGGCGATATGACCGCCGGCGTGGCACTCGGTACAGCGGTAGTAGGTCGTGTCGGTCGGTCCCCAGGGCCCCACACGGAGTTGCTTGAGGAACTTCGCGACGTCGTCTGCAAGGACGGTGATCCCGAGGAGCAGCCCAAGAGAGCGACGGATCGAAGTTTACGAGCAGCAATCTGAGTAGACACTTCAAATATCACCATAATAGACAGATTTGAGGTACCAATACAGAGTATTTGTAGCCCATCCTGACTAATTGCTGTATTTTTCAGCAGAAGTTATTTACATGGACTCGTGGATGTTGGTGGTGTGATGAGACTGGCAACGATACTCACGATGTTCTTGGCAGTGTCGATACTGTTCGTGACACCGATGGCTGCCGCGCATAACAGTGCCACAGACGCTGGGCCTGAAAAAATCGAACAGGTGGAGTGTTCAAGTCTGGTTGATGTGAAATGTACTGCGGTGAATGCAGATATTCAAATTAGGAACAATCTGATCGATACCCTTGAAGCCAATCGAGGTATGGCTGAGGACTGGCATGAAAGGGGCCAAGAGTGGGAAGAAAGCAACGTTGAGACTGTAGAAAATCTAGGGGAAAAGGCCTCTGGGAGAGCCGAAAGCGCCAACAGTCAGATCGACCACCAGCAAGAACTTCTACGGGAAAATACTATTCCGGAACTCGTTGCAAAGCGTCTCCCTTAATTCACCACAGCTTACGGTGGATGCTGACCTTTTTATCCGAAGTCGCGGCCAACGCTGGCAATGCTCACCGATCGACAGGAGGACCTCCTCGTCGCCGTCGCACTATCCGAGTTCTCAGTCTACTACGAAGACGCCAATCCCGAGCTTGCCGAACGAACGTGCCAACTGGCTGCCGATCGCCTCGTCGATCACGATGTCGAACTGCTCGAGGCCGTCGACGCGCTCGAAATTGGGAGATGAAATTTCACTCAGATACAAAGTATTTGATTGCCAGTAGGGCACCTACAGCTGTAGCTATAAATCCAAAACCAGGTGTAGTATCTTGGTCAGGAACAACTACAGGTGGTGCGCTGCCTCCCTGAGTTTCATTGGATACACTCTCATTCAGAAATTCATAGTCGAGAGAGTCTTCATTAAGATTCGCCAGTTCAATCAGATCTTCTCGCGAAATATAGTCTACCGCGAGAACTTCGGAACGGTGCTCCGCTACAATAGTTGCAGACTTCTCAACAATTCTACTTTGTACACCAGCTAATTTACCTCGAATAGCCCAGTGGACCTCACTTAGTATGAGAGCATATCCACGCATACCTAAGATCGCCCGGAATCGGACAAGTCCCATATTCGCCACATATCGTGTTCCGCTGAATGAAAGTCGGTAGGTAGCTGTAGACTGTAGAAGACAGAGTTCACATACGAAGAGCAGCATCGAGATTACTAATTCCTCTTCTGCTTCTTCGACATTGTTGTCTTTGTTTTTCGCTTTCTGATAGTTCTTTCCAGCCTCAATCAAATTCTGACCAGCAGCTACGAGCGGGAGGTATGAGCTTATTTTTCCTGCTGAGACACTTATGTCGTCGATATAGCTTGTGGGGATCTTTGCTCCGAAGTCCGTGTTCAGTAGTTCAGCAATGTGCTGGAGACGGTATGTTTGGCGGTTAGCATCCCACGCACCCTTCTTGAATTTCTCGAGGTCGAATTCACCTTCTGCATCAAACTTCGATACAGAACTTGCGAGGTCTTCTGGACCTGCCTCTTTTTTGTTGTAAAATTCATTACCGATGTTTCCGATAGACCTCTCAATATCATTTAATAACTGATCCTCTATACTATTGTTATCGTTATCCCCACTGTTGGTCGCCTGTACTGCACTAGAACCACCACAGATGAGTAGACCACTACCCAGTGTTGCTATCACAGATCTACGTTTTGTCCCCATGCAAGAACTATAAATATCCAATTATATAAATCTAGGATATAATTGACCTAGTATAGCTACTCATCGGCCGCCAGTCCATAGCCGAGATCGCGGTCCTTTGACTGATTCCAGAAGTTAATGCAGGGCCACGACAAACGACTCGAGGATGACTAACAACACTGGGGAGGTCAAGATGTGGGAATGTCCATCACCCGACTGTTCGTTCGCGACCGGTGGCTCAGCTGAACTCCTCGAGCACGTTAACTCCGAACACCCAGGAGAGTACCAGCGGGACGATTGGCCGGATACCGACGCTGCTCGAGCCAAGAAGCAGCAAGACGGCAGCGACGAGTCGGCTGGCGAATAGATAGGACTTCTCTTCCGTTCATCTTCCGGTAACATCTTTGTTACCTGCCTATTTGGGAAGTAGAGTTATTCTGGAACGGACTCGAGACGATAGTGGCGAGAGGAGAAGATCCGGTCGTTTATTCACAACCGGTTCATTCCGAGACATACCTCGCCTTCCGAGATCGATTGCATTCGGATGTGATGCCAATTGCCAAATTGTCTCGGTCTCGGACCCTCCCCTAGAGGCACATCTCAACGCGGAAGGGGGCTCAAATGCTAACATTTTCTTTGAGGCGCACCCTTACCTGTCAGCCACCACGCTTTCTCCAGACAGGCCGAATCATCTACTGGGGGTGGAAGCGGGCTGTCGATGACATCCATCCAATCTGGGACATCGGACCCACCACAGCTCGAGTCGATCCAACGTCAGAGGCACGGCCATCGTCACGTACCCACTAGAGGGCCACACGGCGCTTTTCACATACTGTTCTTTAAATACGAAGCCGCGGCCAACGTTGGCGATGCTTACCGATCGACAGGAAGACCTCCTGATGGCCGTCGCACTGACCGAGTTCTCAGTCCACTACGAGCAAGCTGATCCCGAGCTCGCCGAGCAGGCGTGGCAGCTGGCTGCCGATTGCCTCGTCGATCACGACGTCGAACCCGCGGAGGCCGTCGACGCGCTCGAGATCGGATAGCTATCGCTCAGCGTCTGAGTGCCTCGAGAAGGCCTCAAAAGACCGCCTGGATGGGCACAGGGGGGATGGCCGCCAGGCGGATACAGGACATGGTTGGGGTGGGGTTCGGGTGCTGATTTCGTGTCGCGTAGTGGAGAACGCGACAGTGAATATGTTCGGACCGACCTATATCAACGCCGTCCTGATTCCGAGTGTGCAAGAATCGTCCCACTGGCCATGTGGAATTCTGCCGACGAGCGACGAATAAACAGGGATGCTATCAACTATTTCGGCCGGAACAGTGCTGTTCCCCTACTATGGGGCCAATAGAACTAATTGATTAGAGTATTGAGGTTCTGATAGCGAGAGACAGGAGACCTGGTCGATTCACCAAATTCACTCCGAGACATCTCTCTCGCTACACTGAGGTCGGTTCACCGAACATCACTTGGTCCCGATTTCAGACCCCACCTGATTGACACACCACTTGAGGGAGGGGGTTCCAACGTCGGCCTCTGGCCAGCGCTTCTCAAAGTGCCTAATCGGATACGGAATGGTGACCACGAGATTGATAAGGAGATAGTATCTGCGTTGATCTGGCGAGGAAGTCGGTTGTGCTAAACATCCGTCTGACATCACCCTCGCCCTCCGATTCCTACTCGCCGAGTCCTGAGTTTTATCAAGGAATCCGCGGCCAACGCCGGCGATGCTCACTGAACGACAAGAGAACCTCTGATCGCCGTTGCACTGACTGAGTTCTCAGTCCACTACGAAGATGCCGATCCCGAACTTTCGAGAAGAGCGTGGCAATTCGCAGCGAGCCGCCTCATCGATCACGACGTCGGGCCGGCAGAGGCTGTCGTCGCGCTCAACAAGGGTCGTTACCGCTGCTCGCTCCCTGTTCTAATGCTCGAATTTCAATACCGGTATAAAAATTCTGTGTATGCAGTACTCCTCTACAATCGGATCCAGTCCCTCCCATAGAGTGGCGGTCATCAACCGTTTCACCGGCCCAACCATGAGACGATTCGATGGCCGCCGTTCCTTGATCACTCACAGTGCGTTCAGTACCCAGCTGTAGTGAACAGTGGTTTGTGACTTCTCGGCGGCCCACGGCAACAAGATGGTGGCGGTTTACGCGCCGGTATCGGCTAAATAACCTTTCCTGATACGTGCGATAGTACCGTTGCAGACAGTGCGACGGTGGTGTAGCGTAACACACGCCCGTTCCACGGGGGTGCCGAGGGTGCAATTCCTTCCCGTCGCGTACTTCTTTGAGTTCTCTTGAGTGATCAGTACTCCTTTGTACTTACCGCAAGTCATGGCACAAACCACTGGGAGTTACGGGCTTGGCTGGAAGCCCGAGTTCTGCGTTCATCGTCTTGTAGACGTACCTCACTCACCGATCAAACCCACCGGGAAATCTCCGGCGCACCTGAATCAAGGTCACAGAGTAGTCATCCTGGAATGGATATATGGGTCGTTTGGGACGAGACTCATTCACATCGCTCACTGAGAGCAGACGCATTCATGCCGTAGTGTTGCGGCATTCAGAATATACCGGTGAACTGCTTCGGCAAGTGCCAGCATTGCATCGGCTTGTTCGGCACTGGCAACCGTCTCGCGATAGTACACCTCGGCTCGGTTTTGCTTCCAGAGTTGGGTAAGGCGGTCAGCGAACTCTTGGCTGAACAAATTCACCTTCGCACCTTGCTGGTACACCTCTGTGTGTTCGTAGCGTAAGTCCTCCCCAGATGCGTGTCCACGATGCAGCAGATAGAACTGAATACTGCGCTCGGCGGCCACAAACGATGCCTCGATCACTACCGTATAGTATCCGTTCTGCTCGCGGAGCGTTCGTGCTGCTTCGAGGAGCCGACAGGCCTTCCGTAGCTGAACGAGAGCGGTGTTAGAGACATCCAGATCGGACTCACCAGTTTGTCCACGGGTCCGCTGAAAGGACACCTCAGCGTCGGAGAGCGCTTCGTCGACGTAGCTATCGTCCATTCGTCAGTACCTCCTCTTTGAGTTGGGTGAGAGAGTCGGATCCTTCAAGCGTCAGTCCGGTGGCGAAGATTTCGCGCAGCCGATCCCCATATCGTCGCGCACTCTCAACGGATTCGACGAGGACGTGGAATTTGTAGCGGTCACCATCGAAGACTTCCTCGTTCAACTCCGACGTGAGTTCGTCGGCGGTTTGCTGGGCTGTCGCCTGCGTACCGTCGACGAGGACGAAACAATCGATATCACTTCGGCGATCAGCATTCCCTTGAGCAACACTGCCGAAGACGACGATTCCGTGGATATCGTCAACGTTGTTAGTCAGTCTCGAGACGAGTTCTCGAATCGGGGCATGAAACTCCGTTTGTGGGATCTGGATAATCGGATCGTCAGGCTTGCTGAGTCGGGCACGATTAATCTGAACGAGCTTCTTCCGCCCACTATGCTCGATCTCGACGAAGCCAACCGCTTTGAGGTCGTCAACGGCTGCTGAAATGCTTCGATGTGGATTATCCGTTGCCCGACTCAAATCCCGAATCCCGAACGCTGTATAGGGATTGTCGACAAGCAATGTAAGAATCTCCCCAGTACAGGCGTGACTGAAGAGGTCCGTAGAAGGGACAGGGACTGCCAGCTCAAGTGAGGCGCCTCTTTGGATACTTTTACTGCCCATAGATAGATTACTTCACCGGTTCATAAATAACTTCTGGGAAGGCGGTCTTCTCCAATGACGTTGATACGTCCGGTTCGGCTGGTACTTGATCGATACGCCAGTGTTGCTGGTGCAGTTGTACAGAAGACATACGGTTCCGGGGTAATGTGGAAACCCCTCAGCCCCTCCGGGGGTGAAAAACACTACGCAGCGGGTTTGACATCACTCTGAGTCGCTCCCGAACAACTGTTTCGTCCGGTCCCACATAGACGGTACCTCAGATTCGTCCGCATCCGGACCTGAATCTACAGTGGAATCCAGAGTGTAGCAAACTCTCGATTGGAAGGCAACACTCAGGAGAGGAACTTTTTGATTTCTTCCGGCTATCCATAGAGGTACCCATCGACTAGTAATGTTATTATATAACAAGATAAAGTAACCACTCGTCGTATCTCGGGACATGACGGATGCACTCGCAAGGTACCTTGACATTGAGAGTGAAGACAACCTGACGCGGATTGTCTTTGGGTTTCTGGAATTGCTCGGGTCAACGGTGCTCACCGAGGTGTTAGAACTGTCCGAAGGTGAACTATCGAATGAGTTTTATGTCGAGTTTCATACGCGCATCGATCCGCGAGCCGAACGGATTCCAGACGTGTTGATCGCGGATGCAGATACGACGGTCATGATTGAGGCGAAACGGGGACCGGTTTCGATCCGGACCAACTTCGGGACGAACACAACAATCTGTACCGCTTTGGAAACGAGCGGAAACAGCTGTTACTCGTTGGTGGAGATAGGAGAGTGGACAGTCGAGATTCATCAGCTCCCTCGAGTGTTAACCAACAATCTTGCGCGTACGACCATTGTGTTGGTTAAGGATGCGACGAAGTCCACTGGAGTTCGTGTGTCAATTTCGCTGTGAAAATGCCTGATTCAACCGTCCTCCTCTCACCAGTCGGTTCAATGCTACTGACGGTGACTGCGTGATCCGGGTGACACTTTCGGAAGAAGATCCTCTGCCTTTATACAGGACTGTGATTAATGTATATAAAACGCATGCGTGTCTCCTATCAACATGCAAATATCAACAGCGGCAACGAATCGACGCTGCTACGGTTTACAGCTGCGGATGGCACGCGTGCTTGTATTCTCGTCGACGCAGGAGATGGCGTCAATCTCGACACACTACTTGCAGACGATGAGTATCTGAACGCGATCCTACTCACACACCCGCATATCGATCACTATCACACGCTCGCAACGAACGTCCGACACAATGCTCCGATCTATACCGCAGACACAACCGCCGCTATCCTCGAGCAGTCCCTTCCGGAAGCCACACAGGACAACGACCTTGGTGATGTCTCCGCCGCTCTCGACGCCCTCGAACCGATCGACAACTGGACGTCGATCCTCAACGGACTCGAGGTCCGGCCGATCGCCGCTGGCCACACGCCTGGTGGGGCAGGGTTCTTGGTCAGGTTTCACGATGAGACGGCGACTGACGACCCCCTCAACGGCGAGCAACACATTCTCATCTCGGGGGACTTCACGACGCGACCGTGTGCGGGATTTCCGGGGCTGGAAACATCGTACCCGTTCGATATCGACTGTCTCCTGCTAAACGTTGCGAGCAACGATTCCTACACGACATCACTGAATGAGTCACTTCAGTCGACCCTCGAGCACGCGTATGCTGGCTCACGAGTGGTCGTCGCAGCGAGTTCGTTGACGGGCGTTCACTACGCAACACTGCTGGGTCACTGTACAGAAATACTCGAACGCGGGGTTCCGATCACGCTCGTCGGTCAGGCTGCGAAACTCTACGACAGACTCGAGTACGATGTCCCTGGGGTCGAACCGACAGCGGTCTTCGACCGGACGAACGAGGTACTGGCAGATGGCGGGATCACGATTGCCGGCCCCGAGATGCCGACGACCGGCAGTACACAGCGACTCCTGCAGGCGATCGGCGGCGATCCTGCTGCTGCGTTCGTTCAATTGACGACGGGAGACGAGGTCGACCCAGCAGACACCCGCTGTACCACACAGGCGTTTTCACTGTCGAACCATCCCAGTAGCGAGACGATCACCGACATTGTCCACGATATCGCTCCGAAAGAGGTCGTCATCAAGCACGCGAGCGGACGTACACTCAAGAAATTTCAGCAGCGCTTCGATCGCTGTTTTACGTGGGGAACGAACGATACAGGGATCCACTGTCTCTACGAGAACGGCGAGTGGCAGGTCCCCGACTGGATCACCGACTCGACTGCAAGCCGAATTCAAAGCCGACAGTGGGAAGCTCTCCAAGAACAGTCACTCGAGATCGACGCCTCACTCCCTCGCTGTCGACATGGGTCGATCGATCTCGAGGCAGAAGGTGTCGATCTCGATGCCCTTGAGGAGACGTTTTCAGGAGCTATCGAGGACCCATATTCCGATCCCGATCCTGAGAATGACGCTTCGAAACCAGCTGAAAGTGACGAGGACGACCGACAGAGCGATCAATCGTTCGAGGAAGACGTCCTCGCCCGTCTCGAGGCGATTGAAACGACACTCGACCGATCCGAGGAAACGGTTTCAGCCCGTGTACTGAGCGATGGTGCGGACAAGCAGGTCTTGCAACTTCTAGAGACCGCTGATGTCGACAGTGGTGACATAGTCGAGGTAACTATCAAAACAGAACTGAGCGACGAATAATACGGTATCATATATTCTCTATTGCACTTCCACCGCGTGACATGGCCGATCTACCCACCATCCTCCTTGGCATTATTCAAATCTCGCCGGCGACAGTTGATACCTCCACTCGTCGGGCGCTTTTACAGTTTTCTCGAGGAGAGCATCAAAATCCCGTCTCCCCTATCTCGAGTGCATCGACGGCCTCGGCAGGCCCGATGTCGTACTCGACGAGACGGTTCGCTGCAAGCTGCCACGCCTGTTCAGCGAGTTCGGGATCAGCGTTCTCATAGTGAACACTGAACTCGGTCAGTGCAACTGCGACAAGGAGATCCTCCTGTCGATCGGTGAGAGACATCGCCGATGTTGGGTTCGGCTTCTTTGATAAACCTCAGGACTATCGGTGCTTGACTGGGGCATTTGTAGAAGAGAGGGATGGGATACGCTGACAGGACCGACTCGTGAATATCGTCGAGAGGAACCCGCTTGTCATCGCTGACACTCTGTTCTGGCCTATCCTCTGATTACATCCTCCTGAGCGGCGTCTCAAGCGTCCGTTTGGAGGTGCTCATAGCGGGTTCACACCGCTTTGAACAGAACCGGCCGTACCCTGCCTGTTCACGGGCGAGTCTCGTACAGGTCGGTACTCGGCACTCGTCGCGGTCGGTCATCTGGCGATACCTCGTTTCATGAATTGAATCGTCTCAGCTCTGCCGGACGCTATTGCTGTGAATCTGGATTCCATACATCGTACAGTGGACTTTGTTCGCGTCCCCTGCACCACTCTAAGGGAGATAAATAACCTCGAATAAGCGAGTCCTCTCTCTTATCGAATGAATGTTCCATCTAGAGCAGGAACGAGTCCAGTTCGAATCTCGAGATCGACACGCCGAAGATGCTTGCAGCCGTCATCTGGCTGGCGCTGCTCGAAATCTGGACAGCTACACGTCTCTTTCTCGATGTCGACCTCGTAGGTATGTCCACTCTCACTCACAACCTCGTAGAGAGCGCCCGCCGTGGCAAAGTGGACGTCCATGTCCTCGCTCAATGCACGGCGAGTTCGTGGGTCGTTGATCGAGTACCCTTCCGCCTCGAGTGGGGTCGGTGGTGCTGGTGTTTCACACTGGTCTCTGAACTCGTCGCGACGATTGCGTTCTTGCCCACAGTTCCGACAGCGCCAGTAGCGTGTGCGATACTCGTAGCTATCGGTGAGGTCGAGATCGTATTGTGTCGGTTCCCTTCCTGGGAGCCACTCATCGATTGCGATGAGTTCATGCCCGTTTAGTCGAGCAACGTCTCCGGAATACCTTTGCTCTCGGTCACCTGTGTTACTGCGGTCATGGTTGGGTTGCTGCTGCTCGCGATGGATCGGTTGATCTGTACTCATTGGTACTCTCGAGGCACACGTCGTCGCGCCTCACCTGTCAGGCGCGAAAAATACTTGTAGACCGGCACGTAGTGGAGGAGTCAGTCTGATTCGAATGTCCAAGAGGGAGTCAGAGAACGGCTCGCAGATCTATTCTGTGACTACCCGACGAGCGGTAAGTACAGCTAACGCACTTACTGTTAGAAACGAATAAGGACGTAAGTAGTAGTGATAAAAATATGGCGTCAAAAAGTGTCTCAATTCTCGTCCCCGGAGTTATGTTTATGATTATTGGGTTCTTCCTTTTTCACGTATTTGGGGCTGCGTTAGGGTTGATACTCGGATTTTCCATGGGTGAGCAATATTATCGGCGTCACGAGTTAGAGAGGCAGATCCGCGAACATCAGGGAGAAGAGGAAGACCGGAGATAATGTTTGCACGCTTCGGTACGTTCGCACCTGTAGTGAACAGACAGTTCAGTCTAAATAGACTGAAAGGAACCCCATGCGAATTGTTCTGTGGCACTCCCATGTACGGTCTTATCGACTCTGTCTTAAATTCACGAGGCGTCTTACAGCGGTAGGCTCCCAGTTGCTGTGGGGGTATTTTTAAGCCGTTCAATATCGACGATTCTGGTACCGAACGCGAGATGAATGATCTTACTGATCCGCGGCCGCCGCTGCCGGAGTGGATCGTGGACGCGTACGATGTCCTCTGTACGTCTTGTTTCGATCCAGTCGATGGGGAAGATATCCAGTCAGTCTCTCGAGAGCACGCGCTTACGGTTCTTCTCAATGATACTGATATATCTCTCGAGTCCGAGGACGCAGACTACGCACTCACCCGGCTGCTTGAGCGAGGGTACTTCTATGCGGTTGACGGAGACCTCCGTGTGACGACGCCAGAGACTGACGTGTGAGTACACAATTCGAATGTGACTACACACTCCAGAGGATAGCTGGTGCCAGATATCCTACATCGGTCGTTCAACTTCAATAGTACCAGACTGGTGTCGGCTCTAACAGTAAAACCAACCTGCTCTAGTCAAGCGTACAACTGGGAACTGAAACTGAGGACTCATAATTGGATACGAGAACCCGGGAATATAGAATTCGGCTGTAGTGATAGAGACAGGTAGCAGACTGCTCAGTCCTCACTCTTCAATTCAACAAATGAATCACTTCCGCACCGGCAAGATGGCCTGTTGCTGGCCCGCGTCAATGTCCCATCAGGAAGCCGAAACGCGGGATAGACTGCTCCGCATTCGGTACAGTGGATAGATACTTCCTCTGTACTTCCCTGATCATTCATCGTCGATAGAGTGAACGAGGCTAAGTGAACATATAGAAGTGGTGGCTATTCCGTTCTCTGACGCTGATCGATACGCATCTATAGCGACTGCGGATTACCTGCCACTGATCGCTACCGATCCGTTCCACTGCTGAAGAGGAAAAGCCACTCAACTGTCTTCCTCTGTTGAAGTAAGAATCCGCACATCGGACTGCGTCACGCAGAGCCGAAACTCACCCACTGAGAACCTGAGCTCGAGCCCAGCGTGTGGATTAGCCGAGTTCACAAGCTGCTCGAGCGACTCGACATCGATCATTCGGTGGAGTTGGTACTCGTCACGATCGAGTCCTTCCGTCTCGAGCGTGTCGATGATTTCGAAGAGGAGTTCCCGGTCACTCATCTAGGATCACCTCGTCGACGGTGTCGATAATCTCCGCCGCTGTTGAACTGATCCGCTCGAGTCGGTCGAAAATCGCTTCCGGCTCGTCGCCCTGCCACGCAGCGAGGTAGAATGCCGAACCGCTCGTATCGAGTCCAAAGTATCGGCCGACGATGTAGCCGACTGCTTCTGCCTCGAGTTCGCGTTTCGACCGTTCAGTCTCGTCGTCGATGCCACTGTGTAACAGCGCGTGAGCGTACTCGTGGACGAGCGTCACAGCGAGATCGGCGCTGTTCTCACGGTCACGTGCTTCGACGAGTGGTCGTTCTGCAGGCGATCGGTACTGACAGACGCCCTTGGCATCGCCGTGAGGCCAGTTGTCTCGAGAAACGATATCTACCTCCACGGTGAGTGACGAGGCTACCTCGAGAAGTGCTGGCACCAGTTCATCCGCAGTTCCAGTCGCTTCGGTCTCGAGTTCGGGCAGTGGTTCCCCGTCCGTCTGCGAAATATCGAAGACTGGCGCTGGCCGAAAGCCGACGAGTCCTTTTGACCACTCCTCGGGCGGTGTCTCGTTGTATTCGCAGTCACTTCGATCGTGATACGACGGTGAGTTCTCACACTCGGGACACTGCTTCGCGATGATCGGTGCCCAGATCCAAATTGCGCTCTCGCCTTCTTTCACATGACGGTCGAATTCGTTTTGCCACGTCCGATAGCCGGCGACCCGGGTCGCATTTGGATACTGGCGATTGATCAGCAGCGTATTTCGATGTGAATAATCGTGAAAGCGGCTCTGTACATCGAGCCACCGCTGGAACTCATCGCTCGAGACTGCGTCATCGACCTCGTCGACGAGGTCTTCGACCCACGTTTCCATCGTGCTCTGCATCTCCTCACGTCTGGTGTCCGAGTCGTTGAAGGACACCTGCGAACAGTCACTCGGAGTCATTGTTTGTGACGACGGACGCTCCATTTTGGAACGCCCCTCACCCCTTCGGGGGAAGAAAAACACACTCGAGGGACCGCTCGAGCGGCTCCGTTACAGTAGCTAGTAGTACGCTTTCTTTATTCAGAATGTCGCACGAAAATCACGTTATGTACAGCGGGCGCATTTATCGGTGCAGGCTGTGTACGTTCTCCTGTATGCCTGAAGAAGTCCTGTTCAAATCAGAGAGAGACCAGAGTCGAGAAGAGATTGCATCGTACCTCCGGAAAGTCGCGGACAATCTCGAAAGCGGAGACCCCATCAACCTGAAAGCAGGCTCCGAGTCTGTAACACTGAACCCCCCTGCCCGGCCGACCTTCGAGGTCAAAGCTGAACGCGAAGGTCCGGCTGGCAACATGACTGAACGCAGTATCGAGTTCGAACTCGAATGGGACGAGAACGATGGTGGAGAGGGCAACAAAAGTGGTCAGTTAGAAATCGAGTAGTCACTCCGCATCTGTAGTTACCGAATCACCCAATTCATACTCACCCAGATATCTGAATAAAGAAACCGCGCCACTAACTACTGGTTGCAAGCATCCCTCTGGGTTGCTGTATCTGGCTCAGGTATCGATCTCGAGTAAGTCGTCTCGCCGACTGCGGAGCGTGTTCGGTGATGTGCCTGCGATACCGGCGATCCGCTGTTGCGAGAGACACAAGCCGACGCGCTGGGCAGCGAGATAGAGACAGCCCGCTGCGACGCCACTCGGCCGGCAGCCGATCGTCAGTCCGCGTTCGCGTGCCTGCTGTGCGAGTTTGAGTGCTCGTCGACGAACATGATCTGGAACCTCGAGTTCTGTCGCAAGCCTCGGAATCCGATCCGTTGCTGCAATCGGCTGTGTCGGTAGCTCGAGTTCGACGTTCATCGCGTTGTAGGCAGTGGTGAGTCTCTGCTGATCACAGCGTGCACAGGCTGTGACTTCGGCCCGTGATCGTCCGAGTCCGTTACACCGAGACGTGGCGTAGACACTGGCTGCAGCCACCGCCTCGAGCGATCGTCCGCGACAGAGCTGTTCGGACTGTGCCGTTCGGAACAGCGAACACGCCTGATTCCGGATACTCTGTGCGAGGCCGAGACTCGCGACGATCCGCCGAATTTCACTGAGACCGTAGGCGAGGTTCCGTTCGGCTTTTGACTGCCACCGAGCACGGGACTGTTCGCGACGCAGTCGGTTCAGGTGTCGGCGCTTCCTACTCGAGAGGGTGTTTCCGTTCGCGTCTCGCTTGTATCCGATTTCAGTGGAGAGGCCGCGATCGTGGCGTGTGGGTGTCAGCGGTGCGCCGGTTCGTCTATTGGATCCTTGCTCGTCACTTCGACCCCAGTTTGGTCCTCGGTCTATCTGGGTCTCCTCGAGGATGCGTCCACAGTCCTCACAGATCGTCTCGCAATTAGTTGTTCGAACGCTGCCGCCACAGTCCGGGCAGTCAGTTGCAGTCGTCTGGACGTCTTCGTCAAACGCAGTCGTGTAGATGTCTCTCGTTGCCATCGATAACTCCGAAGAGGACAACTGATCAGCCCCTTCGCCGCTTCTGGGGTGATAAACACCACTCTAACACCGGTCAGAGACTGGTGTTTCTCGAGACACCGGATCTCTTCGCGCGACACTTACGCAGATCCCGCAGCCAGTGCTGAGAGGAAGTTCTCACTCAGTCTCGGTGCCGATCTCGGTATTGCCTCGACGGTCACCGCTCGTGTCGACAGCTCTCAGCGATCTCCCGGCACTGCTCGAGTATGAGGGCGTCCTATTTGGAGGACACGTCACAGCGGTCGCTGACAATTTTCACGGGAACGTCCTCGCGGAGCTGGTGTCTCGCGGAACTTGTCCCCTTTCCTGTGCTAGACGTGGAGCATCGTTCCGGCACCGGTACCGAGCGGCTCACCGGCTACGACGAGGCAGAGATCGTCGGCCGGATCTGTCGATTCCGTCAGGGCGAGGCCACCGATTCGGAGCCGGTCGAGGCAATGCGAACGGCGATCGATGAAGCGCAACCGGTCACCGTCGAATTGCGGAACTACCGACGGGACGGCAGCCAGTTCTGGAACCGCGTCTCCATCGCGCCGGTCCAAGACGAGACGGGCGCTGTCACGAACTATGTCGGGTTCCAACAGGTTGTCAGGTCCGCTCGTGGACTTCGAGGACCTTGCCGGCTGCGATGGTCTGACCCATGTCGCGGATGGCGAAGCTCCCGAGTTCAGGGATCTCGCTGGACGGCTCGATGCTGAGGGGCTTTTGCGGTCGGATGGTGACCACAGCAGCGTCGCCCGACTGGATGAAGTCGGGGTTCTCCTCGGCGACCTCGCCGCTCGAGGAATCGATCTTCTGGTCGATCGACTCGATCGTACAGGCGACCTGTGCCGTGTGAGCGTGGAAGACTGGCGTGTAACCTGCGGTGATTACGCTAGGGTGTTGCATGACGACAATCTGAGCCTGGAACGTCTCAGCAACGCTTGGCGGATCGTCGGCGGGGCCACAGACGTCACCGCGTCGGATGTCGTCCTTGCCGATGCCGCGGACGTTGAATCCGACGTTGTCACCGGGTTCTGCCTTGGGCACCTCTTCGTGGTGCATCTCAATTGTCTTGACCTCGCCGCCTACATCGCTGGGCTGGAAGGAGACGTTGTCGCCGGTGTTGAGGAGGCCGGTCTCGATACGTCCGACGGGGACGGTACCAATACCCGAAATCGTGTAGACGTCCTGGATCGGAAGTCGCAGCGGTGCGTCCGTTGGCGGCTTCGGTTCGGGAAGATCGTTTAGCGCCTCAAGCAGGGTTTCACCGTCGTACCAGGGCGTGTTGTCGGAGTGCTCGGAAACATTGTCTCCCTCGAAGGCCGAAACTGGAATGAACGATGCGTCGTCGGTATTGAACTGGACCTGCTTGAGTAACTGCTTGACTTCCTCGACAACTTCGTTGTAGGTCGACTCCTCGTAATCGGGGATATCCATCTTGTTGATGCCCACGATGAGTTCGTCGATCCCGAGGGTCCGAGCCAAGAAGACGTGCTCCTGGGTCTGGGGCGCGACGCCGTCGTCAGCGGCGACGACGAGGACGGCGTGATCGGCCTGCGAGGCCCCAGTGATCATGTTCTTGACGAAGTCGCGGTGTCCGGGCGTGTCGACGATGGTGAAGTCGTACGTATCCGTCGAGAACTCCTGGTGAGCGATATCAATGGTGACACCGCGTTCGCGTTCCTCGGTGAGGTTGTCCATGACGTAGGCGAACTCGAAGCCACCCTTGCCTTTCTCCTCTGCTTCCTCGCGGTGCTGTTCGATGACGTGCTCGGGTATGCTCCCCGTCTCGTAGAGGAGGCGTCCTACAAGCGTACTCTTCCCGTGATCGACGTGGCCGATAATGGCCAGATTCTGGTGGGGTTTATTTGTGCTCATGATGAATCGTCTCGAGATCCGTCATCTGAAATACGCGCTAGACACTGGTAAACCCCTACCAGGATGTACTGGAACGTTCGATTGAGAGGTACGACGGGCTCGGCTGTCTACCTCGAGTGGGGTCGGTGGCACTGGTGTCTCACAGTGATCGATGAACTCGTCGGCCTCAGTGCCATCCGATCTGCTCTCTTCGACCGAGTCGTACGAGATTTCGAGTCGACCACCGTCTCCACGCCACTTCGGCTTGCCCCGAACTGGCAACCGAAGTCGTTCGTACGTTCTGAACTCGTACTTGTCTTTGAGATCCATGCCGATGCGAATCTCCAGACGGGATCGCTCGTTCCATTGCAGCGTGTACGAATCGTTGTGGATGTAGGTGCGGAGCTCTCAGCCATCGTCTTGATTCTCCCGTAGCTAGGGACTCGGATCGTACTCTGGATCAGTGGGCGGCAGCGACGGCGTCAGGGTTCCTCAAGCAACGAGTGAGCCCGTTGCACGTAACTATTCGTCTCCCAGCTGCGAGCGTCGCTGATCTCCTCCGCATGGTACGGAATGATCTGCTAGGATAGTATTTGGCTGACCTCTCTGAGGTCGTTGCTGCGCGCGCAGCGACGGTCTCGTGAGCGGTGCGAACGAGAGCTGGGAAGACTCACTGCGTTCGTCTTCCCAAGCGAGCACGGAGCGGAGGGTGGGGAGGTGGGGTCTGGGTCGGTCTGGCACGTAGCAAAAAAGAAGGCCGCGTTAGTCAGTTACTCCCACCATCGACCGCGTTCAGGGAACTGAATCGTGCTCCAGCCGGTGACGGCCAGTGAGACACGTCCCTCGTACCAGTTCCGTGCAGCCCCATGAATGCGTACTTGTTCGCCTTCCTTAATCCACGGCGCGCCTGATTTCTCCCAGATCGTCACTCGAGTCTGGCCACTGTCGTCTGCGATGAGTCCGACTTGAGCGATGCTTGGATGCGATGGATCCCAGAGTGTCTCGACACGCCCCTCGATGCTCACCTTCTGTCGGCTCACATCCTCGAGTGTCCCGATCGGTACGATCTGTCCTGGCGCTGTCTGCAACTCCTCGAACACGCTGACGACCGTACTCGGAAGATCCTGTCCGTCGACGACCGCCTCGGCCAGCCGTCGACTGATCGCCGCTCGAGACCAGCCATCGATCTTTTCGGCCAACCGTATCGACTGCTCGTTCACGGCCGCCAGTTGCGATCGTGTGAGGTCCGTCCGGGGATCCGGCCGCTCTGGATCCGCTCTCGGATCCACACTCCCTGCCCGCTTCTGAAATCGCTCACGTCGCTCTGCACTTCGTCGTGCAGCGATGTCTCGCGCCCGCTTTGCTCGTCCCTGCTGTTGTCCGAACTCGGCCTGTGCACTGATCCGCTCGAGTTCCGCTTCTCTGGCTTGAATCCGCTCTTCCTGTTCGAGGGTGACACCGTGAATCCGGTCGTCGTTTGTATCGACGATCCCGTCCGGGTGGTTCGCATCCACCTTTGCTTGGACCTCTTGCTCGACCGTTGCCTCGAATGCCGGTATCTCGTCGACGACCGGAAAGCTATCGTCATCGACTTCCTGCTCGTCCGCCTGTTTGAGCGCCTGTTCATCGACCGTAACGACCTTGCTACTCGAGTTGTTACTATACATTGGAGTCAGTACACTCCGAAGGCGCTCACGCGCCTGCCACCGCGATCCCTACATCGCGGTTTTCCGACGATAACGACCGACAGACCCATCTGCGCGCTCTCGCTCGCGCCTTCGCGAGCGCCCAACTGGGCGCGAGCGAGAGCGCGCCTGACTGAGGTGTCCCAACCAGTACCGCGCGCCGTCCGCCCGGAGCGAGCGGCCAGCACACAAGCCGGTTTCGCGTCCGTCGAGCGAGCGACGTCAGGAGCGAGAGAGACGCAACCGAAAGCGCGCTTGGTGCTGGCGCCGAGGGCACATGCATTTTAGCCCGGCAGCCCGCCCGCGACTGCAGGCAGGCAGCCCGGAATGGTCGGTCGCGAGCGACGCGGAGGTCTCGTGAGCGAAGCGAACGAGACATCGGTGAGCTTTGCTCACCGGCAGGCGGCAGCGGCGAGCGGGGCGGGCCGTTGGGAAACACCGTCTATCCGGATTCGACGCTCGGTCACACAACCGATGCCTAGCGGACTCAGAGAGGGCGAGGCCATCTTGATCACCGGGAAAGCTCTGCTCCCACGGGAACTCGTCAGCCGGAAATCTGTTAATATCGAGAGTCTAGTAGCGACGCACGGGTCTTGATAAACCGCTTGTACTTGCTGCGGGGCGTTTCCCAGCCCTTGGTAGAGCAGTTCATGTGGTTCCGGTACGATTGTTGATGGCAGCAAGTTCCCTTAGGAGGAGATGTAGCCGATCGATTGTGTCGCAATGTCTTCAGTGCGTTCCTCGATAAGAGACGTCATATGAAGTTCGACCTCTGCGGCACTGTTGAGGGTCGCAAGCGACCACGGAAGTACGTGACTCTGTTCTCCGAGTGGATCGCCCTCGTAGTCGTCGTCGCGGAGCGTGAGTGATTCTTCATGATACGCCTTTGTGGAGATTAGGACGGTGATGAGCTGTACACCGTGGTTTGGGAACTGAGGTGTTCCCAGAACGAGCATTGGACGTCCTTTGTCCGAGAGCGGATCGGTCCCCCAGATGATGTCGCCGCGTTTCAGTTCATCGAACGCCGTCACCGTACTTCCTCCATCTCGTCAGTTTTCAACTCCTCGAGATGCTCTTCGCCGTACTGTTCGTCTGCAGTCTGGTGGTGCTGGTGAAGTCGGTAGGCGGTTCGGAGCCGTTCCTCGTTGTCTGTGATCGCCCAGTACGGGCGCTTGTGCCGCACAAGACCTCGTTCCTTCAGTCGCGAGAGAATCGCACTGACAGCGTCTGTATCCAGCTCAAGTTGTTCAGCGATCGTCGCCGCCTTCCACGCTCGGTCGTCGTTCTCGTCCAGGAACAGCACGATTTGCTCGGTGTTATTTCGGCCCTCGAATTCGTCGTCGTCGGCGTTCTCGAACTCGTCGATATCGATGGTGCCGCTCGACATAGATTGATGTTGGTGCCGTTGATCCATATCTGTTTGGGATGTTTGTTACAGCGATAGCGAGGAGAAACACTCCATATCAACTACACGTCACAACGAGACTCGAGACGGGAGAATCTGTTCGATTCGACCAGGCGCGGCACCCGAGGAAACGGCGTATTCGAACGAGGAAGGGATCATCCTCCGATAGTCGGCTGAACTAGCTACTCGTCGCTCGCGTCAAATCCATCGACGTACTGGTCTTCCCACTCGCGCCGGGCCTCGAGCTCACGCTGGCCGCGGGCAGTGATCGTGTAGTAGTTCGTTCGCTTGTCGAGTTGGCCTTTCTCGACGAGACCCTTGTCGACGACCTCGTCGAGATTGGGATACAGCCGACCGTGATGGATCTCCGTTTCGTAGTAATTCTCGAGTTCGTCTTTGATCGCAAGCCCGTGGGGCTCGTCTTGGCCGGCGATTACATACAGGACATCACGCTGAAAGGCAGTCAAATCGTACATATCGAAATTATTGAGTATAGAGCTATAAGCGTTCCGAGAACTGGTGAAAGAAAACGTGATTCAGGGATAGCATGTACGTGAGAAGCGAGTCTCAGATCTTGACAAAACCACAGCGGACGACTCGCTCATTCGATGTCGAGCGCTGTCTCGAGCTCGTCCTTGAGATCGTCCATAGTCTGTGGGCCAAGTCGAATCTCAACACCGGCTGCAGTGAGAATCTCTGTCATCTCCCAGCGGGTGATACCAGCTCGCTCTGCAGCCTTCCCTAGGGAGATTTCACCGAGCACGTAGAGCCCGATAGTAGTGGCGAACTCCTCAGTATGGTCGATATGGGGGCTGCAACGATCAGTTGTCATGGGTTATAGGTGTGTACTCGAGCGGCAGCGTCATTAGTGTGTCCTCGTCTGACGTCGTCGATTTGAGTTGACTGGCAATTCCTGAATATGCCAGTAACGAGTGTGTTTCGAGAGGCTGCCACTCCATACTACGAGTGCCCAACTCAGCTATCGATCCAAGAAGCGAGGACTATAGTAGCCATTAGAACGTTTCATTCAGGTATTATCGTTGAACTCTCCACACTATGAGTCTCAACAACTTATCAATCATCCGCTGAATATGCTCCGTCTCGCTTCCGAACGCTCTCCACGCGTACGATGCGTTCTTCCGATCGAAGCCGACACCCCAGTCGATAGGTCCCAACTCGTAACTTCTTGTACGGCGAATTAGTCAATGGCTCAAGGAAGTCAGCTGGCTCGCGCCACTCTGAGGACACGACATCATCGAGTTTCGTGATGATTCGGTCCTGTGTTTCTGTAGGTAACTGCGCAAGTTGGTTTTCTGCTCGAGACGAAAATGCCCACTCCCAATCGTCGTCATTCGTCGTCGGACCCATATGCTGCTTTGATTTCCTCGCTCGAGCGGCTCTCACCGTCATCAAACTGTGCTTCACTAATTGCAAGGTCCTTCCAGAACCCAGCACCCTCCGGATGATTCACTGACTCTCGCAGTGCGTAGCGAATAAACTCACTTCGGCTATTGAATCCCCGCTCGCGCCACGTCTCATCAACGACCTCGCGGAAAGACTGGGAAATCCGAAGGTTGATTCGTTCAATCTCAGGATCACCATTGTTGGTTTCAGCTTCGGACATACGCTTGTACGTTCGTAGTACATACACAAAACAGTACCGTCGAGATTGCTGAAATCAGATTATGGCCACACCTCACAACCGGTCCGTACAACCACGCAATGCGTTGTTCGTCTCCCTGGTTGATTACAGTCATCGTTGAACTCCTCACCCCTCCGGGAGTCGATAAACCCGGCGGGGAGCGATGAATCGGGTTTCAGTCGCCGTCCCCAACGAATTGCTTTGCACGGCCCCAGATCGAGTCGCCTTCATTAGCACTGGCCTCATCCATCTCGGGGTTCGAAGCCTGATCACGACGCTCGAGTGTCTCCTGACAGTCTCTGAGTTGTTCTCGAAGCGCTTCGTTGGTCGCCTCGAGTGCATCGATGCGTTCGTCTTTCTCCTCGAGCGCAGCCTCGAGGTCGTCGACGCGGTCAGTCAACAGTCGATTCTTCTCGACCAGATATGCATGATTTTCCGCTGGTTCGTCACGACTGCCGGTGATCGCCGACTCGTTCTGTCTGGAACTCGCTTCACTCGAGTCGTCTCGAGCGTCCGGATCGTAGAACTCAGACGTGCTTGTAATCGCTCGTTCGATGGTCTTTTCGCCGTACGTCGATCCATCGGCATAGTGGACGTCGTCCCATTTTTCGCGGAGAAGCCCTGACTGCCGGAAGAGTCGATCCATTCGAGTGTGGTCGCCGCCGGTCCAGAACGCCAGCAGACAGCACAGTGCCATATCGGCCTCTGACTGGCTTTCGTACCCAGCAGTCGAGCCACGCCATAATCGCTCGAATTTCTCACCGTTCGACGCATTTCGAGCCTTCTCGAGCAGTTCCTCGTCCTCGAGGTCAACATCAACATCGCCTGCTGTGTCCGTCGAAGCCTGCTCGTCAGTCACACCACGGTACCCTGACTCGGACGCTCCATCGCTCTCACTGTCTTGGACGTATTCACGATGAATCGCCTCGAGTGCATCCTGTCGACGAGCAACGCGACTGGGCATCTCCTCGAGGGTGGCACCAGTCACGGTGAAAAACCGGGCCGTGTCGTACAGTTCGATACTTCCACGCCGGTTCCGGCCGTCTGGGAGCTCTCCCTCGATGAGCACATGAAACCCAGTTCCCGATGGGGAGATTTCCGTATAGGAGTCGAGTCGCTCAATGATATCCTGCGCTGCATCGTCGACGGTCTCGGTCTTCGGGTCTCGGCAATCATCGAGATCCACGCCGACAATGGGATCATTGTCGGTAAACACGAACCCGATGCCATTTGCATCCCCCGAATCGGCGTACTCGAGCGCGGTTTCGACCGACGCCCATGTCTCTGGATCCGTTGAAGACGCGAACTCACCACTGCCTGGTGTCACCGGGATCTTGGTTGGTTTCCCATCTCGAGATTCTTCTCGCCAACACACCCACTGGTCACGCTCACGTAACTGCTTGGGGAGTACCGAAACCGTCTGTTCAGACATCGCCGATCCGCCTCGTACTTCGCGTCCATCTGGTCGCATACCACCCATCAGTGTGCTGATAAACATGCCGTAGGCTGGTAGACTGTCCGTGACCCTGTCCAACGGGTGCAACCCGTTGTATACTAGTTGGTTTTGAGCGCCGACTTGCCCTGAACACCGCCACTGTACTGCGGTTTTGCCCTGAACAGGTACCAATTCCGTGACCTGAACGGGAAATTTGCCCTGAACAAATCCGGCTATATGGCGGATACTGGCAGATACACCAGTTACTAATCGGATTTTGGAATTTAGGTTGTGGGGCGAGATTTTCAGTGGGCCAAGTGCCTGAATTATATTCATTGTTCTGATATTATCTCTCACTCAAGGAACTCTGATCCATCTCTGGTCAGATTGATACCGGCATAGACAGTCACGAGATCGTCACCGTCTCTGACTCGGGTATCCTCATAGTCGACGACGTTCGAAAGCTTCCGACCGAACCAGCTCGCGTTTGTTCCATCAATATCGTGCTGGTCGGTCCATCTCGAGTAGGCCTGAAACAGTGCTGCCTTTGGAATTTGTGCCCCATCCGCCTCTCTGATATACATCGCTGCGAACGCCTCAATGCCGTCGCCGTCTGGGTCAACCTCAACTGGCTCCGATACTGATGAACCTGACTCTACTGATGAGGACAACTCCGTTGCTCGAGAGTGATTCCCTGAAGAGATGCCCGGCCATAGTTCCTCACCGGTTGGCGAATCAGACAAACCGTATGTCTCGCCCTGCTGGAAGAGTACAGGACGCTCATCGTCAGAGAGTATCAGAATGAGGTAGCTCTCCCGTGAATAATCCGAGTCTGGTAGGTCAACAGCAGGTCGGAATGGCCGTTTGATCGGCGTCCATTCATCCTCAAAGTCGTCTCTCGAGTCGTAGACATGGGTTTCGCCAGCTTCGTAGACAGTATACTGCCCGGCTTCACGATCATGGCTATAGTAGGCTGGCACACTGTCCTTCGAGAGTGTACTCTCATCTGGAACACGGGCAAACGCTGTTTCACCGTCTGAAAGGACGATCTCACCATTCTCTCGTGTCCAAACCGTCCGATTCGTCTCAGATGTCTTGGGCCGAACGGCAGTAACGCCACCGTGAGCGGTCGCACCACCACCGAAGGTCACGACCTCGTCGCAGTTGTAGAATTGTTCAGTGCCATCGGCTCGTTCTTGCAGCGGTGGCGAAAGGATATTCTCGACCCGAGTCGCCCACTCTGTCTCGGAGTCACCAGGACGGACGACGAAGATCGGAATCCGATCTGCTTCGTGGGCTCGCTTGAGATTCTGCAAGACCTTGACGGGTCGGTCTGGCGTCGTTGTCTCAGCCTCGATGTTAAACACGACGTCGTGATCTGGATGCGTCGCGATGGCGTCCGGTTGCTCGCTTCCGTCCTGCTCGAGGATTTCGACACTGAACCCACGCTCTGTAAGCGCTGTTTCCGTCTCGAGGAGGACTGCATCGTGTGTAGAGCCACCGGCAGATCTGACAGTGCCTGTCTCCGGTTCGACCACTGTTTCTCCGTCGTCAGTGAGCCGAACTACGATATCGTCGTTCTGTAGCATAACCTCAAGCAACCTGGATTCCTCACGAACGTCAGGCAAGTCTTCAGGGGTAACGTCGATCTCACTCTCGGTATTCTCGAGACGGGCCGCAAGTTCCTCGTCGACGACAGTGACATCGACCCAGCCGTTTTCCGCCCGCACACTCTCTCGAATCTGGACTGCACGAACGGCTTCTGCCATCGTCTCCCCAAGAATCTGCTTGGGGTTCGCTGCTTCGTTCGAATCGCTATAGATGAGATCTTGCAGGATTTCAGCGTCCGTCAGCGGATCAGTCCCATACCGCTCAAGACTCTGTTCGATGATTCGATCGACAGCATCTGGTTCCCGAAGGGGCGGGTAGGGCGGAAACGTCCGGATCAAGACGGGTTCAGAGTAGCGCCCGCCCGAGAGCGGGATCCGCGTCCAGACTTTGAACTGATCGGTCGTGATGAGGTCTTCAGCTGTGTAATCACGGAAGCGTTTCATCAACAACTCGGCATCGTCGCTGTCGTTGACCGAGAACGTGAGGAGGTTATCACAGTTGTTCTGCATCGCTTTCAGCGTGTCCTCATCGAACTGAGAGGGATACTGCGAGGCTAAGGTCACAGAGAGACGCATCGATCGAGCACGGGCGAGCATCGACTCGATATCGAGATTGTCGCTCGCGATATCGTCGAACTCGTCACAGAGAACGAAGTAGGGGTCTGGATCGGTATCGAGTTCGTATGACCGCCGCTGAATCGCACTCCACAAATTCCGCATCACGCCGAGGGTGACCATCTTCTTGATATCCGTGTTCTCGACTGGCGTTCGGACAATGACGATTCGGTCGTTCTCAATGATATCGCGGAAATTGATCGTACTCTCCCGGTGAGCGATAATCCGACGAATCACCGAGTTCTCAACCCACGACTTGATCCGTTTCAGAAGTGGTCGAACCGTCTCCTCCTCCATATTCGCGATCTCGAGACAGAACTCTCTGATATAGGGGTCCTCGACATCGAGCGCGAAATCCTCCCGTCGATCGGCATTCAGCAAGATGAAATACATATCGATGACCGAAAACGGTTGCTCGGATTTCATCATCGCCCGAGCCATCGACTCGGTGATCGCTTCCATGTTGATGCCCCAGTAGTCGGAGGTATCGAAGACTGCTTTCAGGTTCTCGACCCGGTTTTCGATCTCATTCTCGAGTTCCTCAGTCGTCTCGCAGTCGGGTACCTCGAGGAAGTTCATCCCGACCGTGTTCTCGTGGGTGGTCGACCCGGGCTCGATCCAGACCACGTCCTCGAGGCGATGCTTGGGGAGCATCCGGAGCAGTTCTCGAGAATCACGGCCCTTCGGATCGAAGTACGTGAAGCCGTAGCCCGAATACGCCCACTGCACCATCATATTCAGGAGTTGAGTCGTCTTTCCGTAGCCGGTCGTCCCAGCGATCCAGTTATGCCGGAAGAGTGAGTCAAACCGGAGCGGGGCCTCACGAAAGCCCGTTTGGGGGTCCTCCGTGTAGCCAATCCAGAGTGGAGCAGGGGCATTGTACATCCCGGCCTCGAACATTTCTCGAACGAACGGGCCTGCAACCGTGCCTTCGTTGGCTGTCTCTGTGAGAACCGGCTTGCCACCGACACGAGTCGTGTTTTGATCGACGATTTGGTACTGCTCGCCGTCGGAGTTTGGTTGCTGATCAGGAGACGACTCAGCGACAGCGTTCTTGGTTTCTGTCTGATTGTCACTACCTGTGGAGGGGATTTCTTCACCGGACGCATCATCTACTGGTTCATGCTCATTATCGCTATTCGAAGACTCCTCACCGGGTCCAAAGAACCGATCAAATACCATCAAATCCCTCCTGATCTCGAGTAGAGTCATCAACGGTGACTGCTGTCTCATCTGGCACAGCTGGTGTCTGCCCATCAATCGGCGATTCGTCAGATGGGTGTTGAGACCCATCCGATGGGAGGCGATCACCACGCTGCGTGTATCGCCAGTCGATCTTCGGCGTCTCAATCTCTGCGTTCGGGATATGTGCGACGCCGGCGAGTTCGTCGACGGTCATGATCATATGCCGGTCGACCCATTCGCGATCACGCATTCGGTGGATGAATCGTCGAAGCTGTTCAGCCCGCTTTCGCTCGTTGCGATGCCAGACTGGATTATCGTCGAGTCCCTGCTCCGTGATCGCGTTGTAGTACTTCCTAAACATCCCTGCGACGCCGCGGGCTCGAGCCTCAGCCTCGGCCTGTTCACTCGAGGCCGCCAATACGCGAATATTCACGTGGAACGCCTGTTGCCCGCGTTGCTGTTCAATCGTCTTTGCGGCCTGCTTGTCCTTCGCGCTCGCCGGTCGTGTTCGGGGACTCAGCCACCCTACGGATGTCCCTTGGCGAAGTGCATGAGCGAGTTCGTCGACGCTATTGTGCTTGAAGCGGTCGCCGTCAGTCCACGACTGCTTTGCAGGCCGGAAAATAACCTGTGTAACGACTGTACTCTCGTCGAGCGACAGCATCTCGCTTGTTATCTCGCCGTAGGGATCCGTCTCGAAGCCTTCGCTGTTGTGATGGCGGATCGGGTAGTACGGAATTTTCTCCATCTCGAGCCACGCACCGGCGACGTACTGGTCAGAATCGATGACCGGGAACGCATGGCCCTCTTCGACAGGGAAAATCTCACTGTTCGCGTAGTTGTTCCCGACACGCCGTCGGAACTTGTCTGCGGCTGCCTCGGTAGCAGCGTGCATATAGAACGAAATTTTGCCCTCATCGAACCAGACCTCGAACGAGTGGTGATCGCTCGTATTCTTCCCGCGAAAGTTCATCGTCACGTCGTGAACTGATTGCAGAACGCCGGCCCCATCCACGACACCATTGTTCTCCTTGTAGGGGCGGATCCGAAGGAGCAGTCCTGGCGTATCTGCTTGCTGCTGGACGAACGATCCCTTCTCTCCAAACTCGAGTTGCGTCGCCTCGTACTGGGGCGATGAACCAAGCAGTTTCGTGAAACGGTTGAGCATAGTCATGGTCTTAGTTGTCATATTCGGGTTCGGTTGTGCGCTGTTCGGGAGCTGACGCTCCGTCATCGGTCTGGATCGATGCCTCTTCGATGTCCGTCTCTGTCTCAAGAGCCTGTTCGACGACTGCATCAAGGACTTCTGTCTTGGTGAGATCCTCCTCGAGGAGTTTGCTCGCCGTCTCAGCAGTGATGTCGAGGCGGGTCGCAAGCGCGTTTTGCTGTGCTTCGGTCTCGACGAATTCCTCGAAAGCGAGCAGTTCCGCTGACTCGTCGTTCATTGCCTGTTGGATGAAGGCCTGATCCTCGGGTTCGTAGTCGATAACTCGCTTTTCGAAGTCGTCTGCGACCACATGCACAGGATAGGTGCCGTGTTCCTCGACGCGAACGAGTGATTGACTGTAGCCGAGGTCCGCTTTCCCAGCGTCGGCACCTCTGATGTACTGGCGCTGTTCTTTCGTCAACCCGATTTTGTCGGCCGTCCGATCGTCCAATTCGGGGAGTTTGTGGAAGACTTTGATCGGACACATCCCGATGATCTTCTCGGCCTGCTCAGTCTCGTAAAACTCCTGAGCGGTCTGGGAGAGCAATACCATTCGAAGGCCGGCGTGGCGCTGGTGACGGAACGCCGTCTCGAGGAAGTCAAGGTTCGCCTGGTCTTCGAAAAGGTAGTGTGCCTCGTCGATCGCGAGTTCGACGTTCCGTTGGGTGTTCTTTGCTTGCTGGTAGATCGTCGACAGCAGCAATTGCATAAGGAACGTCTGCCGATCGATCCCCGAGGCACTCCCCTCAATCTGGCCCAGATCGATGTAGACGACCTTGTTGTCGCCCTCGAGAATATCGATCTCTGAGCGATGTGAGAGATTTTCGTAGGAGCCACCTTCGCGGAAGGGCTGGAAGGCAATCGCGAGTTCATCCGCGTACTGTGCAGCCCGTTCGCGAGCGGATTCGGATGCAGCGATGTTATGCTCGTCCGGATTCTCAGCGATATCACAAAGGATCTGGTGGACATCCTGCATCGTCGGCGAGTTCTCTGACGTGTGTGTCGAGACGTCATCCTCAACGACCCCTGCCTGCCGATAGGCTTCGTCGATCACATACGAGAGGACACCAGTTTCGGCCCCGAGTTCGATATCACGAGCGTCAAGGAAGTTCTCGAGAACGGCGTAGACCTCGTCTTTCTTCGCCGAGAGGGGAGAGACCCCGTCGCTGGACTCGAGGACGTGCTGGGGCGTCTGACGGATCTCGAGCGGGTTCAGTTTCGTATCGCCGCCGACAGTGATTGTCTTCGCGTTCAGGGCATCCGCGATACCACGGAAGCCGCCGACTGGATCAACGAGGACGAGCATCGTGTCGTTGCGCCGCTTCATCATCCGCAGGTGGCGCATGATCCCGCCGAACGTCTTCCCGGCACCGGGCATCCCGACGACGAGTTCACTATGCCCGGTCTCGAGGTCCCACGGGTTGATGCGAATCGGAGAACCGTTGTGACCATGATAGCCGTATTCGATTCCATCATCCATCATCTGGTAGTTCGACGAAAATGGGAACATCGCGCCAATCGCTTGGTTGGTCAGCGTCGACATTCGATCGCGACCGAGTTCATTCCGTCCGAGCGGCGAGACGGTCGCAAGCCCACGTTCCTGCCATCGACTGGCGACTTTGAGTGTACAGTTGGCTGGTGCGTCCTTGATGACTGACCGTAACCGGGTCGTCTGGTTCTCGAGTTCCTGCTGGCTCTCGGCAGCCAAGCGGATGAATACGCCGCCTCGATAGAACGAGGCTTTGTTCGCCCGAACGAGCGACCGCATGTACTTCGCCTGGTCGATATCCTCCTGCAGGTCTTCGGCTTTGAGACTGTTCGAATCGTGCTGGTTGATCTTCAAGTCCGAAATCCAATCTGCCATCATGTCCTGGGCCGATTGGCTATCGAACGGATCAAGGTGGATGCTGAGATCCGTCTGCAAATCTGTCTCGAGCAAGAGTCGCTCAAGGAGGCCATCCGAGGGCTCTTCGGGGAACTGTTCAATCCAGAAGGTGCGAACGAACGTCTCGTCGTTGATCACGGCGTAGGTTGTCTCCCAATCGATCGACGACGGGGCAACCACTGACTGGTGCATCGTCGACGTGTCCGGCAGACGATTCGCGTCGGGAACCGATGGGTCGTCAGCAGTGTCTTCTTCATCGAGATCCTCGAGGGAGTACTCCCAGTCCGCAGTTTCGTCACTGCTGTCGTCCATCGAATCAAGGACATCCTTTGGATCTGGCGTCGCTGGCACACCATCGCTGATGCCGTGAGAGACGACTGGGAACGTCCCAATCGCACTCGTCATGTCAGCGTAGTCTTGCGATTGGCACGTCCAGTACTCCTTCGTGACTCGAGCGAGGTCATACGCGTCGACGGGGCTGATCGAACACCGATAGAGCGACGATCCACCTCGGCGGAGTTGTGCGAGTCGTGATTCGAGTTTCTCTTCTTTGAGTTGGTCGCGCTTGGACTCACTCAATTCCTCAGACTGAAAGCGGCCGAAGAGTCGCCCGAGAACTGGTACATCTGCGAGATAGGCCAGTACACTATCACCGGTTTCATCGAACTGTTCGATGTCGCTGTCGGTCACCGCAGTGATGAGATAGTACTCTCGTATTGTCGTCGTTTCAGAGTCGATATCCTCGTTTTCGTTCGTATTGGCAGCAACGTACTCCTCGAGGAGGCGTTTCAGGACTGGCCGCGAGCGAACGTCAGCATCGCCAAGTCGATTCTGGTGTTCGCGAACGATGTCGTCTTCGTCGATTTCGCGGCTGGTGATGTAGATCTTCACAGGGAAGTCGACAGTCGAATTGACGAACTCTGAAAGTGACTGCACGGCCTTCGCCCAGGCCTCGTCGTCCTCGAGGGCCATGTTCGCTGGCTCAACTTTCATCGCTCCGACGAGTGCACCATCAGTACGTTCGATAGCGTGTGGATACACCCGATTGAGACGGGTCAGATAGCGAACTTCGCTATTGTCCTCGCCACCGTGCGTGTATTCCTTGTTTTTGATCGCCCAGCCGAATCGAGCGACGAGCCACTCGGTGAGCCAGAGGTAGTCGGGTTTGACCTTATGGAGGAGAAAGAGAAGGATAGTGAGCATAATTCCAAACCCGAGAATCGGGATCGTCAGTGCAGAGGGGACGAACGTTGCTGCGATGACGGTGACGAACGCCACCGTCAGAAACAACATGAGCTCGCCGATCGTATAGCCCTGGAAGAACGCTGTCGTGCCACCCAGTGATTGGTGGATTTTCCGCGCATTGTACTCGCTGTCTGCTGTATTCGAGCTCATCTGAATCACCACCTCGAGACCTTTTCTTTGGTGTTTCTGAGTCCTTGCTTGGCTTTGGTCGACGTTTTCCGTGTGACCTGTTTGGCGTCATCTTTGGCTTTGTCGCGCATCCGGCCCGACTCCGATTTTCGGAGGTTATTGTACCGGCGCGCATGGGCTTTCGTCGAGTTCGCTGATTGACCCAGCTTGTACGCTTTCGAGTTGCTGTTCTCGAGTTTCGTCTGGCCGCTTTTGGTCACAGGACCGTACTTTCCGTTTGCGTACCCCCGGTGGACATTTCGAGCACCACGCACAGCACTTCCAGAGGCAGCTTTTGCTTTGCTGGCCCCAGCAGCAGCCGATGCCGGATTCGTGGCAGTAACACTCTTCTGGGCGATCGTCCGGACAGCAGGGCTGCTCCAGTAGACGGTCATGATCATCGCGATGATCGCGGCAGGAATCAGGGTCAATCCGATGAACAACGAAAACAGACCCTTCACAGAGGACTCGAGACCTCCAACTTCCCATCCGAGTCGAAAAAGGATCGCCGGCGGTATCCCTGCAAGCACCAATCCTGGATAGATTCCAGCAGCTTGCCGCGCCATATTTGCGGCGGGACTGAACGGCCAGACATCCAGTGCCCAAAGGACACCCAATAGCGGCATTACCGGTGTCAATACACAAATTGCAATCCACCGGAGGGCCACGACAAATCCAGCAACTACTAAGAAAAAGTTCGATATGACGACCATTGCCAGAACCGTAAACATCCCGCCAAGCGAGGACTGGATGAGTCCATCAAGTCCTGCAGACATGTCATCAACAGGAGCGATAGTCATCCCAACTGCGTCAACGAATTGAAGCGGAATCGAAACCAACGGAAACCAGACGAACGTTCCCATAAACACGAGTCCTAACCGCCTCATGAGGCGTTTTCGACGATACGAACTCATCGAGCCTGCGCGAAGTCCAATAAACGCGAACGCGATCACAATCAGCATGATCGCTAACGGCATAATATATGCTAAATACACATCCTGATACAGGCTATCCCATGGCGCATTATCCGGTGTATTGACTACCATGTATCCGGAATCTGATTCAGGGGTTGGAACACCGACAATTGGTCCCAAGAGTGACTCATAAATATTGTTCACAAGACCAAGAAGCGCGTCAGTGAAGTCTTGAAGAATGTTCTTGATCCCATTCTCTACTTGGTCCTGCAGCCATGGCATTTAGTTCTCACCTCCAGCAGCCGTTGATTCACCGGGGCCACTCTCAACAATAGCGAGCTCACACGACTCATCACTGTACTCGATTTGCTGGGTATACGACGGATCAGGACCAACCTGAGTAATGGCCGTCACGGTCATCGGTTCTGTACCGAGTTCCCCACAGTTGAGCGAATGCACAGCTCCTTCGGTACCATACACCGAATCCGCAGAATAGACGGTTGTCTCTCCCGGTGGTAAACGGACCTCGTGGTAGTATGATTGTGCATCCTTCGATTGGAGTCGAGCAACTGGGGCACCGTCCCACTTGAGTTCGGTGAGTAAGGATGGAATCGTTCCCTTGTTCTCTATGACAACTGCCGCATACTCATCCCAGACTGGTGAGTTCTTGTCCCAGTCCATATCTGGATTCTCTGCCGCCCAGAGCACGTCGGTGATTCTGCACTCTGCATCGAGCGAAATCGTCGTCGAGTCGATTGGATCATCGCTCTCGAGACTCTCGAGGGCGATGAGTTCGTACTCGCCAGTCGGAAGGTCGTCTTCATACCTGCCGAGGATCTCGAACGAGGCTTCAGTGTCATCTTCCTCGAGACGGGCTTGGTCGAATAACTCGCCATTCGGATCGACGAGGTTGATGAACGCAGTCGAACTCTCCCCAGTCACTTCGACCTCGAGATTCTTCCCGTTCATCTCGACGTTCGCGAAGACATCGCTATCTTCAGTGCTGAGTCCGGTTCCATCCGCTGTACTGTTGTTCGACGGATTCGTGGAGGAGTCCGACGTACAGCCAGCAAGTGCGGCGGTACTCAGTCCGATGCTAGCAAGCATTGATCGGCGAGCGATACGACTCTCGTGAGTTGGATTGTTATCTGTCATCGGTATCTGTGAGTCCAAGGAATGCGCCGTCAGTCAGGTAGTCAAACCCGTAGACGGCCAAGGCAACTGGCAGGAACCAGAGTAGCGTTACGAGCGCTAACTGGACCAGTTGAGCAAACTGTGGGTACTTCGGCGGAGCCTTTGCTCGATCCTCTGCAGTAGCGTACATCGTCTCCGTACGCCACCAATCCTCGGCAACGTACGTTCCCTCAACCAGGAGCGATGGCCGCTCCTCGAGGTGGAGTCGAGCCATGCCACTGGCGTTGAGGGGAGCCGACTGGTTGCCGACTTCCACACGCCCAGTCGTCACTGGCTCTCCAGTTGCGTTTTCCGTCACTGTTGCTTCGACGACCACTCCTGAGTAATCGTCCTCGAGCACGGTCAGATTGAGATTGGTTTCGCGAACGATGCCGTCGTCCGCGAGCGAGACTGTTTGTGACTGGCCGCGAACAATGCCGTGAACGGTGACCGTGTCAAACGAATCGGCTGTAATCGATTCCGACTGCAGCGCCACGGACGATGAGTTTACGTACTGATCGACAGGAGTAACGTCGATTGCCTCAGCAAGGGACGGCCCAGCATGTTCACTCCCCCAGGCGTCTTCAATCTCGAGCGGTGGTTCGACCGTCTCCGTCGCGCCGCTCGAGACATCCGGTTCTGCCTGCATGGGGACCGCGTAGAGCTGTGCCGGACGCACTGTGGAATTTGCTCGAGTCGTCCCGGTCTCTGTCCGTGAGACCATCGTTTGCCAGCCGGCGTCGCCAGCGGAATAGAAGCGCCAGTTCCCGCGAACTCGTGTTCCATCGTCAATCTCAATCACTGACCAGATGGTACTTGGGTGAACGACAGCGCCCGTCTGTTCGTCATCGGTTTCGAACGTCGTTTGGGTTCCAGTGGCAGTGTCGATTTGGTTGACAGTAGTGTTGCGCGAGTCAGTTACTGTGAGTTGGTCGGACGGATGAGTGAGCTCTGTCTCCCACGAGCCATCACAGGAGTCCGCACTCTCATTATACTCATCACACGTCCGCCGTTCGTGTCGGAGTTGAGCAGAGATATCTACCGCAACTGTCAGCGTTGGGTCGCCTGACAGGCCGCTATACTCGAGGGTTGACCGGTGGCTGATGTTGGAATCGAGTTGCTGACCAGCGGCCTGGAGATCCACCCCATCGAGTTCCGCTTCCTCGAGGGACCACTCCTCACGCACTGGGCCGCTCTCACGATCGTCTGGAACCTCAACTCGATAATCAGCTGTCGCAAGTACCTCTCCCTCCGGCGCGATGTATGTGGTTGACTCGGTACCTGACTGGAGGACCGTCGACGGTTGAACAGCGAAGATGCTGGCGTGTGCGTCTTTGATGTACCGGCCATCCTCGAGGTCAGCCGACTCCGGATGAACTGAAGTCGCTGCATCACCAGCGGTATACTCACCGAAATCGCCGCGATTCCACTGCTCGACATCCTCGATTGGATCGTCGAACAGGTAGTCCGTTGACCTCGAAAGGCGCTGTGTGAATTCCGCAGACGATGACGCGTTCGCAGCAAAATCGTCGCTCGAGAGATTTTCCTGGTCTGTATCTTCTGACCACAGTAAATAGAATCGCGACTCGTTGACGCCGTGATCAGGTCCACCTGCAGTGACTGCTGTACTCGAGTGTGAATCTGCTGCGAGAGCTGTGGTGCTCGCAAGGCCACCCAAGAGACTACTCGTGCCGAGGAGGGCGACCACGACGAGCATCGAACGGGCCGGGGCCATCTGTGAATGGATCAGAATGGCTGCACACAACTCGAGAACTCGAATCCCATCTGACTTCCAACATTATCGATGAGCTCGGGCGAGATGAGCGCAAGGACGATGATGCCAAATCCAACACCCGACATCACCAGTCGCTCTTTGGCGGTGTTCTTTTTCTCGGGATTGCCGCCCGCGCGCATGTACGAGAGCCCCGCTCGACAGACGTAGAAACCCGTTGCAGGGAGTCCAAGCCCGGCAATTGCTCCAAAGACGATGGTGATTCCTGTTTCGACGCCAGTTCCACAGTAGACATCACCGACATCCGACTGGGCAGCCGCTGAGCCAGTCATAATGACGAGGAATGCCATCCACATGGCGACCGGGAGTATCTTTGGTGACACTCGGGAGGACAGAGTTCGGAACTGACCCGAAAACATGGATTGCTCATCAGGGCGTTTGGCAGATTGTTCAACGGAATCGGGTGCGGGACTATTACTCATGTGTGGCAATATCTGGGTGGAGTGCGTCAGGCTGTGGCTGGTGGTCCTCATCGTTGGATAGCGATGCAATCAGGCCCTCGAGGTCGTACGTTGTATCACGACTCACATCGGCAACCAATGCGTCCCAGTCCTGCGGGGTGCTCTCACAACTGGTCAATCGTGTAGTCAATACGTCTCGAACGGACCTGGAGGCAGTGGTACTGCAACCCCACCTGGGGAACACCGCGTTGACGGATATGATCGGAATTCGTGTGTGAGCAGTCTTGCACAACATTATTTCGTGCCCTAATGTCAGCACTGAATACTCCTTATTGGTGCTACATAATAGTTACTACTGGGTGGCATTATTAGTAATTTAAGTATATGGTATATTCATCTATAGATATCAACTATTGTATTTGAGTGAGTGCTCTTTCCAATACAACGGTCACCGTGGAGGGAAGGGTGTCCTCGACGATTGATGCAATCCACTCGTTCAGTTCTCTACGCGACACAATCCAACGTCCCATCCCAACCATGTCCAATATCCGCCCAGCGGTCATCCCCCCCTTGTGCCCATCCAGCGACCTTTTGAGGTCTTCTCGAGGCAATCAGACGTCAAGCGAAAGCTATCCAATCTCGAGTGTGTCGACGGCATCGGTGACTCGACAATCGTCTTCGTTTTCTACTGTCCAATCAAATCAGGAGAAAGTATATAACACAACACAAACAAAAGGAGTTTGATATGGGGTCTTGGACTTCAACCGCACAGCGAAACTTGGCGAACAGAAAAGAAGACTTCGAGGACGGCGATCTTGACCGAAACGCAGACTATCTCTACGCAGCTCGAGATACGACCGAGGCGCTCACCTACCTCCAGATGGGAGCAGGCCATCATCCAACTGTAAAGGACGAGATTGATCGGTTGGCAGGAGAAGCAGCGGAAGTCCTCTCGCGAATGTCGACGTGGGAAACGATGGAAGATGATGAAACGATTCCAGAAGATGCGAAAGCAGATCTGAAAGAAGTGATCGACGAGGCACTTGAACTGTCGATGGACTACCGCAGTTCTGACTTCCAGTTGGAATCGATCCGCCACTAAGATATCTTCTTCCCAATTTCGAGTGCGTCGACGGCCTCGAGCGGTTCGAGGTCGTGATCGACGAGGCGGCTCGCTGCGAGCTGCCACGCTGCTCGCGAGAGTTCGGGATCGGCGTCTTCGTAGTGAACGCTGAACTCGGTCAGTGCGACGGCGACCAGGAGGTCTTCGCGACGATCGTCCAGAGGCATCACTGCCGTTGGCCTCGGGATCACATTTGAACGTTAGTACCGGAATCTCTTAAGATGCGGAAGAAGTAGTCGTCGAACTCGACGAGAATCTCGTCGCCCAGGACATCGTCGGTGACGTTCTTGTAGTACGCGACGCTGTAGATGACTTCACAGCCACAGGTGTGGTGAGAAACAGCACTCGAGAATCTATCTCGCGTACGCTCGAGAGCGGCCGAACGGTCGCATGACCCGACCGGCGCGCTGGAATAGTCAGTGATAAAGTACGTATACGAATTCAATTCGACTTCACCTCAGCGGGTCTTGGCGATCGGCTTCTCGACGTTCTTGATGAAGTTCGGTTTTCGCCTCATACTTAATTCGCCTCTCGTTCGCGACCTCGTATTCGCTCTTGGCCTTTTGCGACACGTAAAGCAACAGAATGGCGGATGCGATTCCGGCGATCAGATGCCACGCGGATATAAACATCGGGATAGTCGCTAGCGCAACCTTGGTCGAAAACCGCACCCGGCTATTCGCCAATTTCGACGGGCCTTGTGGGATCGTTCTCGGCATACTATACATTATCCACGATCACGCTTAAGCCGCCGTAGCAGAACGAACCCAGAAAATCAGTCGTGATCGCGTTCGAATTCGCGTTCCTCGAGCACGTCGACGACGCCCTCGCGCTGGATGTGAACGCGCTGGAAGACCGCGCTGTCGCCGTCGGTATACAGCCGCTCTTGCTCGAGAGTCTTCTCGTCGCGATCGTCGTCGACGACGCCACGCGAGTGGAAGGCGTAGGCCTGCGTAGTGCCGTCCGCGAAGTGCGTCGCCCGGATCGCCCACTCGTCGCCCCACCGCTCGCGGGCTGCGGCCTCAAGGCGCTCGAGTGTTTCTTCGCGACCAGCGAGTTCGTGGCCGGCGTCCTCGTCAGCCATCGAAACTATCCTCCTATTGGTCGTCGACATCGTCCTCGTCGCCGGCCCCTCGAGCTGCCCGACCAGCTGGCGTGTCTGGCCAATCATCGCGCTGGTACTCGCCGGCGTGCTCGCTGTTGACGTGCTCGAGGAGTTCCGCTGCACCGCCAGCAGTGAACGGACAGTCGTCGGGGGATGGGCACGGATAGGTTCGGACATCGGTGGATTTGCCGTCAGTCATCGTCCTTCTCGGGTATATACCCATCTTCGCGAATCTTATCGATTGATCTACCGTTAATGTGGGTCACGACATCGTCTTCAGTCAGTTTTATCCCAGCAAAATATCTCGCGTGGTCGTGATCGTTGAGGTTGCACCGACGGGCACCAGCAGGAACAGTTCCGCCACAGTCTTCGCGCTGACAGTTCATTGAGTCGGTAAAACTCGGAAGTTCGCTCCGATGCGAGTCGACCATATGATCTTTCACTCGGTCCTCACCTGGGTTGTTGAACTCATCACAAAATGGGCAGTTCATACCTGGCGCCTTATACTCTGGATTAATAAGCGTACCCACTAAACACGCTACAGTCGATCAATCTCCTCAAGGACGATTTCTGGCTTGTCGAAGACTGCGTTGACACGGGTCAACACCTACCTGTCGATCCGACTTTGGCCCTATCCAGTACTCGAACTTACTCGGCTCCAATGCGAGTATACTGGGAGTATGGTATGGTCACACGAGAAGTTTGAGGTAGTCATACTCACAATAGATAAGTGTCGATGTCAGACACAACGATTGGAGTTTCAGACGACGTGAAAGGACGTCTCGAGCCCCTGAAAAAAGAGTGGGGTGCGAGTTCGTGGGACGAGTTCCTGGACGAACTCGTGAAAGAGAACGTCGAGATTGATCCAGAGGACCTTGACGAAGTCACAGTCGAGAAGCGCGAACAGATCGAACAGACACGCGCGACTGTTGTGGGTGTTCTGGAAGCGCTCGACGAAGCGAACATGGTAGATGAGGCGGTGGGCATCATTAAGGAACTGAGCCAGCAACGGATGCTGGCAGAACACCGCCGAATCGTCGAGCACCTCATCGAGAAGTCGAAGACAGGCGGCGAAATCAATGAGGTCGATCGGCTACTGGCCCGGATGGTTATTGAAACCGAGGGAACTCGCGATCAAGAGACCCCAGCTGCCGAGATCGCACGTGGGCTATTCGACGAATCTACGACTGCAAAACGGGAGACCAAACAGAAAGCTACCTCAAGTGGTAATGAGTCGAACACTGGGGGTAGCACCACACCCGATGAAGACGAGAGTACAGTTGACAGCCAGATCACCGTCTCTGCAGGTGGAATGGACGAAAACAATGAGGAAATGTAACAGCACACGATGACTGATACCAATACTACTGTCCCGACCGTTCAGGCCGAGAATCGCCCTCAAACGAACAGCGAAACCGCTGACCCGATCAATCTCCTTATTCAGGAGTTTGGTCAAGAAGCTGGAAAGCAAGTGGGTAGCGCACTTGCTGAAGAGATCCATAAAGATCCAGAGGTCCGCCGTGCTGCGGCTACAGGTGCAGGTGTCGGACTCGGAGTCATCATCGGGCTAGGGCTGCTCGCTGCCGCCACCCAATAATTCTCGTTTTCGTACCTCGACCGAACTGAGTTCAGACCGGCCTTTGGCGAAGCAGTCTCAGAAGTTCTACAGTAGTGTGATTTGGCTAGATCGTAGTATATCCCGATTGAACCACCTTCCTTCTCGAGAACAAAGCGAGCTAGTAGGAGTCAAAGGTCTACCATCAGTTGCTCGGTCTTCTCGCGCTCCGTTGCGGCCTGGCAGACCCCTTCGATCCCGTCGACATTGAGATCGACCATCATCCCATCGTTGGCCCGACCTTTCGAGACGATCTTCCAACGCTCGAGTTCCAAGGCGGCCTTCGAGACATCGTCGACACGCCGAGCCGTTCGGCGATCGGGAACTCGACTGCGGCGCCGTCGACGGTCTCGTCAATCGTGATCGTTTCCTCCGCGGTGTCAGTGGCGGGATCGTCACCGCCGTCAGTTTTCGTCGCACTCATGCTGATGTGCCTCCATCGCAACCAGTGGCCGCTCGGACTTCCTGAATTGCGTACTCTACGAGGTTTTCCGAAGTCACGTTGTAGCGTCTGAGGAGCTCGTGCTTGTCTAACTCGCCGTGGTACTCGAGGTGGTGTTCGACGAGGTTCTCGACCGCGCTCATCAGCCAGTCGTTGTCCGCCGATGGTTGTGCGCCGCCGTCGTGGACTGAATCGTGACACTCCCGGCAGAGGTAGCAGCCCTGTTTGTTATCGCCGCAATTGGTGAATCATCCGGAATGGCTACCCACTTGATCTGCGCCCCCGAGAGCGCATCGTCGAGATCGTCGGCGACGGGGTCGAAGAAGACGCCCTCGAAGATTTCCGCGATTTTCTGGGCATCGCGCTCAGTCGCCGTGAACAGTTTCTCACTATCGCTGTCCGAATCGCTTCCCCAAAACACCCGTCGTGATCCGTCGTTGTGGATGACGATCGTGAACGTTCCGCCGTCTGGAAACGAGATACGGTATCGCTGTCCAACTCCGGGTAGGTGTGTCTCGAATACCTTCATACTCGTAGTGGACCGAGCAGCGTAATCATTGTTCGGTCGCCAAGGATTCTCAATTTCGCCTGAGGAGGAGTCTCGCTGTTCCTGTGGCAACGGAGGCTAAGTGATACCAGCGTTCTTATATCGGTCGTTCAACTGAGTAAGCAGTAAATAATGGCGATGGATTCGTCTCGGCCGCCGAAAGAGCGCGTCTATCTTCTGCTCGACGGGAGGCATAAAGAGAGCTGGCTCTCTTTGGGGACGAACCTCTTCATTATGGCACTTATCGTCCTCAACGTTGCGACGTTCATTGCGGGGACGGTGTCGTGGATCGGTGCCCGATACGGCCAACTTTTCGCTGCGTTCGACGTGTTCTGTGTCGGTGTGTTCACTGTCGAGTACCTGCTCCGGGTCTGGTCGTGTACGGTCGACGAGCGCTACTCGAGCCCGATTCGTGGTCGCATTCGGTTCATGCTTTCCCCCTACGCGCTTATTGACCTGATCGCGATCTTCCCGTTCTACCTCCCGATCGTACTCGGCGAGGCGGGCGCAGAACGGATGCTCCGTATCTTCCGGCTGTTCCGCCTACTGAAGATCGCGCGATACTCAAGTTCGCTGACGTTGATCACGAACGTTTTCCGGCGAAAATCTGAGGAATTGCTTATCACCGTCCTTGTGATGAGCATTTGGTTGGTGTTCGTTTCCAGCCTGATGTACTACGTCGAGCGGGCCGCACAGCCCGAGGTATTTTCCAGCATTCCGGCTGCGATCTGGTGGGGCATCGTTACGCTGACGACCGTCGGATACGGCGATGTCGTCCCCGTGACGCCACTTGGCCGTGCACTGGGGGCGACAGTCGCACTCCTCGGTATTGCGCTGTTTGCACTCCCTGCTGGTATCGTCGCTTCCGGATTTGTCGAGGAACTGGAGCGCCGACGGCAAGGGCAACAGTATTGTCCCCACTGCGGAGAGGAAGTCGACGAACTCGTCGACGAACCCCCCCAACCTCATGTTCACGACGAACTGGAACGAGAACAGTGATCTAAGATGGATAGAGTTCAACCAGATATATTACCTCTCTTGGGTTTAATGAGCCACATCAAATGAGTAGTAGAGATGGCGGCAGTGGCGTGAGTGACATTATCGCATATAACCTCAATCCCTACGTACTGGTGATACTCGTCCTAGCCGGGGGGCTCTGGGTATTCGGTCATACTGAATATGCGACGCTTGCATTCCTCGCCTTCTTACTCGTATTCACAATCCGGAATATGTGGCTGGCATATTCTGACCTACTTGGATGACTCTTTTTCGGAATCTGCGACCGCCTGGGAGATATCGCGATCCGTGAGGTAGCCAATGATCTCACTCGCTTTCGTGACGAGTAGATACCTGAGGCCGTTCTTCTTCATCATCGCGGCCGCGGTTTCGATACTTTCCGATTCGTTGACCGTTGCCACCGGTGATAGTGAGCATTCCGCAAGCGTCGTGGTAGAGACATCCGTTTCGTCATCGACTAACGTAACCACCTCAGAATGAGTGAAAACTCCGACCGGGTCCCCGTCTTCTGTCACAACTACTAATTCAGCATCCGGTTCAGTCAGCTTCTCAACGGCTCGAGAAGCCTTCCGGTCCTTCTCGAGTTCCGCTGCTCGCTTGCGCATTACTTCCCCGATGTAAAACGGAATCATGGATGCTGAAACTGTAAGCACGGACTTATAGCCTGTGGGATTGAGGAGTTTGACGAGGATTAGGATATCTATAGTCCCGACCGGGATCTTGCGATTCAGCTGGATTACTTCTCACCCACGAATGTTAGATCAGAAGTGATTTCGAACGTGGATTACCGCCATCTGTGGACAAGACTCTGTCTGACATGTGTACACAATAGTACTAGAAGCAGCAGTAGCCCGATCATCAGAATTCGGTGTGTCCATCGGGGCGTCACAGCGTGGACAAGTAACGGTTGTTGGCATTAGGTCAGTCACCTTCGTGGTTAATTTCTACTGTTATTTCGACATCAGTTCGTACCCAGCCTCAGCCAAGGCGTTATCGACGATATTACGGTGGGAATCGTCGATCGGCTCGCGTGGTTGCACTTGTTCCGACCCGGATCGGATCGGTTCAAACTGATAAGTGATGGAAGTGAATTCCTCGTCGATTGTCTGGCCACGGAGTTCGACGACGATCTCGCTCGGATACGTAAAGACCGAGTGGCCTGTGACTTCGTGGATCTCTTTCACCACACCTCGTTCTTTGGACGCGGTTCTATTGAATTGGGTTGCCTAGCCCCGTCAAAATACACGTTACTTGAGTGTTCGTTCCTGAGGCTGTCCGTCTCCACTATCGGCGTCCTCAGGGCGGTTCGATTCGAAAATTTGTGGATCGAACTCCTCATCAGGACTCGAGAGCCAGACCTGTTCAAGGGATTCGAGTTTCCGAAGGGCTTCGGGAGAGCCGAGGACGAAGAGGTCGTCACCGGCCTCGATCCGATAATGGTGGTCGGGAATCGTTTCGGTCTCGCCGTCAGCAGAGCGTACAGCAATGACCGTGACATCAAGACTGCCGAGAGACTCACCGATGAGCGGGCTTTCAGTTGCTATCTCGAGAATGCTCATGGTTTCGTCTTTCCGACGGAGCATCGCGGCGAATTCCCGTTCCGGGTGAGAGTTCGCCGAAAGTGTCATCAACCGGTGGTCTGCCGTTGGATCGACCTCAGCCGCTGTCGCCTCGTCGATTACGAGTGTCGCCACCGAACCGACACTGGCTCGGAGTTCAGCCGTTCCGAGTCTCGTCTCTGTCTCGTCACCATCTGTACGCCACAGCTGAACGGTATCTCCGGGAGAAGCGCTAAACGGTGGATCCGTGGGAACTGCCACGCCGACGGAGTTCGGAGGTATTGTCTGGCCCAATCCGGCAGCCCGCTGTCCAACAGCGAGGTACGTAACGGCCCCATCTGGACCAATATCCACGTCGACGTACCCAATGTCGTGTTCTTCCTTGAGGCGTGCGATCACCTGAGAGTGGAGTTCCTCGATCGTGAGCCCTTTGGGGAAATCCATCGATTTTCCCGCAATCACGCGTTTCGTCTCCGCATCGACGGGGTCGTATCCCTCTATATCTTCGACAGTTTCGGGGACCGTGACGGTGATAAATCTGCCAGTTGCGCGCACAATAGGGCTTAAATCCGGTTGAAGTCGTTTCCAAGTGAACCGATCGGAAGAGCCCATGGCATCGCCGAGACGTCGACCACCGTAGGATGCGACTCCTGCTGCAACAAATACGGAGATATTGAGTAATGCTTCGCTGGGCGACACCACCTCACCACGACTAGAAATGAATTGAATGAGTGTTAGGCGAGTATTGAGATACACGGCGACCACCCCGAGCCCAACGATGAGCGTCGCACCTTCTGGGAACATATTTCCTGTTCTCACACGAAACACGAGTGTGACGATTGTAGTAACCACGAACGCGAGCAGCGAGAGCGCTAGAACGCTCACAAGTGCCGCTATTAGCGGGTGAGCGGCAACTGTCGATAGGAGACTCACGCCATCACCTCCTCGAACTCGCGTAATTTCTCTGGTTTACCGGCGAGTATCAGCGAATCACCGGCGTGAAGCTCAGTGGATCCTGTCGGGGCGATGATCGAACCCTCCGGCCGCCGAATCGCCAGGATCGTGACCCCGTAATTCGAGCGGACCTGCTGGTCACCGACCGTCATACCTGCGAGAGGACTCCCGTCGGCGACCATCACCGTTCGGAACCGATTTCCTCCCCGCTTGAGTATACCGATCATCTCGTATTCTCGTTGTTTTCCACGCGAATGGATGGTCATCGGCGCGAACTCCGATCGAATAACACGTCGTCCGTCCTCGTACGGGACCGCAATCGTTACCTCTCCTTCACCACCTGTCGTCGTCATCTTCGGAGTGAGCTGTGTGACGGGTTCGTCACCCCCGTCGGTTTGTTTCGCTTCTGCTTCCGTCGGTTCGGTCGGAACTTCAGCACCAGTGGTCCGAGCACTCACAACCGGGCCTGTAACGTCACCATCCGGGAGTTTTACTGTGACTCTATCACCCCGTCCCACACCGGTCGGCAACACTGTTTGAATCGACACAGCTCGCCGACCAGAGGGGACGCGTCGCGAGAGGCCAGCAGCGGTCGGTGCGGCTGCGATCTGGGCTCGCCCCTGTTTGTCAATCGTGGCGGACGCTTCCGCGAGTTCATAATCAGTCAACAATCGTTCTTCGAGCTTTGTCTCAAGCTCTGAAAGCGAGAGAGTCGCGGGGAATCGCCACGAACTCGTGCCCACCTGATGACGGAGATTATCCGGTAGCGGTGGGTACCCTTCGATATCGGATATCCCACCGATCGGACGAATGTGGACCTGTCCGTACGAATCAATACGCTCCGCGAGGTCCGCGGACAGTGTCGTTTCCCGCAGCGCCTTTAACGTGAGTTTCCGCGGTGTCGCAGTGGCGAGCTTGTCGCCCTGGCTATGCGCCCAGAGACTCGCCATCAGAATGACTAATACCGCTGTGATACCGGTCCAACTTCCAGCTAACGTGGGGTCTATCAATCCCATTAAACCACCGGAGACGCCGGCCAGGGTCCCGCCGAGTGCGACAACGCCGAGTCCCGGAATGGTGACAGTGGTGAAGTATTTGAAAATGAATCCGATGGAGAATGCGATGAAGGCAGGAAAAATAGCTGCAAGCAACCCAAGGTACACTCCAAGTAGGAGTTCAGATGCCGATTCCAAAACCATATACAGCCTTCAATAACTGGAGGAGTATAGACATACTGTTTGTTCACTGTTTGCACTGCGATCAGCTGAAGTGGCGAGACCACGAATCCTTCTCTACCGACATAGTTCCTACAGCGAAGATTCAATGGGTTGCTCACCATTTCGGAGAATATGACTATACGAGAGCACAACTCCCAACATGATCACGCCGCCTCGCTTCCATTAATTTCGGAATCTGCGACCGTCACGGCAGTCGAAGCAATGGACCGCGACCGGAGGACTGAGATTCGGAATGCGTTACTCAAGTTAGGTACCAAACATGGCTTCGAGGCGGTGATTCCTGATCGCGGCCCCATCGACTGGGATGAAGTGTTTTCCGCGGCGACACACGCAACCCGAAAGCTAGCCCCGAGGATCGGCGCATTGCGTGACCGATACGAACGAGCACATCCGGCCCTTGTCAAGATTACCCTCGAAACGGAGGACCCAATCAATTTCGCAGCAGGGCAGTACCTCTCACTCCGATACGGAAATCGGACACGTGCATACTCGATTGCTAGTTCTCCGAACCAAGATGAGACGGAACTTTGCATCCGTCGTGTCCCGGATGGCCGTCTTTCACCACGACTGTGTAACGAACTCTCCGTCGGCGATCGGCTCACGATTAGGGGGCCGAACGGACATCTCCTCCTTGAAGATCCGTCGAAACGGGATCTGGTGTTTCTCGCCACGGGAACCGGCGTTGCACCGATGAAGAGTATGATCGATTATACGTTCGAAGAAGGACGAGATGAATTCCGAGACGAAAAACGGGATGTGTGGCTCTTTCTCGGCGCGGCGTGGAAAGACGACCTACCATACCACAAGGCGTTTGAGAACCTCTCGGAAAGCCATGGCAACTTCCACTACGTTCCGTGCCTCTCCCGGGAGGCATGGCTTAACTCATGGGCCGGCGAAACGGAATACATCCAAGATGCGATGTTGAAATTCGTCGACGAGCGGTCGCTCGACGATGCTGCGTTCGGTCGCCATATGGCCGATCTTCTCGACGACAGGCCACCGATCAAGTTGGACACCCGGATCGACCCGCACGAACTGGAAGTGTACGCTTGTGGAATTAACGCGATGGTATACAGTCTCGAGACTGCTGTCCGGCGTCTGGGGGTCCCATCCCGACACGTACACTGTGAGGGATACGGATGATGAAGCCTCACAGCCGCGACAGGTCGAATGCCCTCGGGTCTTGTCCCAACGGTGGGTCAGGCATCTGCGCTGAAATCACCGTTGTACTTCCGATACCCATCGAATTCGCCACGGCGAATCTCACGCTCGATTTCATCACGCGTCTCCGTATCCAGTCGGACGAGATGACAGAGCGGATGTCCCGGTAGTGCAATCGGGTTTTCGAGTGCTCCGACGATCAGTCCCGTGAACGGAGCGGTTACGATGTGCTCCTCGGTTTTGAAGTGATCCGTAATTGTACAGATCGTTTCACCCTCGTGAACAAGCGGATACGGGCCCCACTCCATATCAACGAGTCCGCCCGTGTCGGCTCGCAGCCATCGCTTTTCGCTATCGGCCGCCGTAACCTTGTACCAGCCGGGCCATTGGACCGGGACATCCCGGAGAACACCGTACTGTGCTAAGACGCTCTCGACGCCGTCTATCGCCTTCTCTATCAACGTCGGTTGGAACCGGTGAGCTCGGCCCATCTCCACCGTGATTGTCGGAATGCCATTCGACGTTGCGACCGATCGCAGTGAGTTCGATTCGCCTGCCCCATACAGGATTACGTTCGCTCCAAAGGAACGAGCAAGCGGCTCGACGTCTTCGTTGTCGAGGTCTGCCCGAACGTGATACATCGTGGTTCGGTTACGCGTCGACGTGTGGAAATCGATCCCCAAATCGCAGTTACTAATAAACCGGCTGTAAATCTGGTGGGCCATCCGTTCGGCGGTATTGCTCCGTTCTCGACCAGGGAACGCCCGGTTGAGGTCCTGATCGTAGATCGGAATGTATCGCTGCTGAGCGTGATAGGCCGGCACGTTCACAACATGGAGGCACACAATGGTTCCGTGGAGTTCTCCGGGCCGATACCGGTCCGCGACTTCCTGGAGAACCTTGACCCCGTTGAGTTCGTCACCGTGAATGGCCGCAGTCAGAAACACTGTCGGTCCCCCATGGGCACCATTGATTATCGTAACCGGGATCTCGACCGGATCACCGAGATAACTCTCGCCCACTTCATACCGGATCTGGCGTTTCTCACCAGGATCGACCTCTGCGTCGTATCTGAAGGGTTTCGGTTCAGAAATGTCGGATTCCATACTTCCAAACGATTTCGCATCCACTAAAACTACAGTGTCATCACTGTTTCCGTCCAGTGTGTAGAAGCGAGCAGGGGTGCCAATAATCAATATAGGTGACGTGGATAATCACTATCTTCATTGATTTCGGGAGAGATTGGCCAGACGTGATTGTACCTCTGCAGGCTGGGTCGCTTCCCTTTGCGACTGACTTTGCGGTCATTATCATCACGGCGGTCCTGCTGAGCTATATCGCTCGATTGACGGGTCAACCGACGATCGTCGCGTATATCTTCACGGGCCTCGTTCTCGGACCGGTCTTCCTCGACGTCGTTTCTCAGTCGGAACTCGTGGTCTTGATGAGCGAACTCGGGCTCGGATTCCTCCTCTTCCTCATCGGGATGAAGATGCGTATCGACGACATCCGCGAGATCCTCCGACCCATCGTCAACATCGCCATCTGGCAGACGATCCTGCAGACCGCACTCGCCTTCGTCGTCGCGTTCGCGCTGGGCTTTACGCTCCTCGAAACGACCATCATCGCGTTGGCGACCGTTTTCGGGGCCACGCCGATCATCGTGAAGCTGCTGTCCGACAAAGACGAACTGGCGACGCTTCCCGGAAAGATCGACGTCGGCGTCCTCATCATTCAGGACATCTATCTCGTCATCCTCCTCGCCGTTCTGAGCGCTGAGTCACTCTCGAATCCCACGGAAATCGCCGTCAGTGTCGGAACGATACTCCTGTTGATGAGTGGCGTTGGTATCGTCTCGTATCTCTCCGCCCGGTATCTCCTCCCGTCACTGTTCAAGGCCGTCGCGGACGACAGGAGGGCGTTTTTTATCGTCGGTATCGCCTGGGCGTTCGTCTTCATCTTGGGGACCGAACAGCTCAACCTCTCGCTCGAAGTCGGGGCGTTCCTCGCGGGATTGAGTCTCGCACAGGTCCCGTACACGAGCGAGCTCACCGAGCGAGTTCGCCCAATCACCGACTTCTTCATGGTCGTGTTCTTCACCAGTATCGGCCTCCAACTCGCTGCGGATAGCCTCCTCGCCTACTGGGTTGAGGCGTTGATTGCCTCAGCTGCCCTCATGATCGGGAACTTCCTGATCATCTTCTATCTCATCGACCGCGAACAGTTCACGCCGGAGACCTCGTTCATCGGAAGTCTCAACATGGCTCAAGTGAGCGAGTTCTCACTCGTCGTCGGTGCGCTGGCAGTCACTCAGGGCTTCATCGACGCGTCGATTCTGGGCTATCTGAGTCTGATGGCGATCGTCACGATGAGCCTCTCGACGTACCTCATCAACTACAACTACGAGATTTACGAGCGTGTCAAACCCTACCTCGCCCGCTTCGAAGGCGACGAGAAGCGAGACGTCGACCTCCACGTCTACCGAGACCACGCCGTTGTCGTTGGTTACGACGAGATCATTCGGGCGGCGTTGCCGGTGCTCCAGGAACACTTCGGAGACGTCGTCGTCGTCGACCGAAACCCAGCCCACGCTGAGATCCATCAGTCCGCGGATTACGACTACATCTACGGCGATTTCAAACACGGTGAGATTCGAAGCGCTGCCGGGCTCAAGCGAGCGGCGTTCGTGTTGAGTTCGACGGTCGAACCCGACATCAACCGGACGCTGCTCGAAGAAACCGGAGAACAGGCGGTCGTGTTCGCTGAGGCCGAATCGACCACTGATGCGAGTAATCTGTACGACCGCGGGGCTCACTACGTCATCCTCAGTACAGCACTCTCGAGTGAAAAGCTCGCCGAGCATCTTCGCCAGTATTTCAACGAGCCGGAGGCGTTCTGGTCGGTGGTAGACCGCGATATTGGCCACCTCCGCTGGATCCGAGGTGAGTTCGATGGTTGAGCTCCTGACGCCCCTGGGTGCGATCTTCATCGCCGCTGCGCTATTTCTGATCGTTGCAACACGGGTGGGTATCCCTGCGGTCCCGGTGTATATCATCGTCGGGCTCTTCCTCGCGCCGTTCATCCCACAAGGGACGACCCTGGAACTCGCGCAGTGGGGAGTCGCGTTCCTCGTGTTTACCTTCGGTGTCGAAGTCGAACCGGGGCGGTTCCGCGCAGTCGCGCGTGACAGCGAGCATGTTGCGGCCCTTCAGGTACTGCTGATCGGGTCGCTCGTCTTCGGTCTAGGACTCGTCTTCGGGCTTGATACGCTGAACGCAGTATACTTCGCAAGCGCAGCTGCCCTCAGTTCGTCGCTCGTCGGCCGGGAACTCGCCGTTCACGATATTCGTCGCAACCTCATCCAGGGACGCCTCATCTCGTCGATTCACTTCGCGCAGGACCTGTTCGCGGTCGTTCTCATTCTCGTGTTGAGCGCGGATGTCTTCACGCCCGACGGCATCGCACTCAAACTCGGGTACGGCGTTGTCATCCTCCTCGTCGCCGCGCTCGTCCGGGTGTACCTGTTCGACGTTCTCGTGTCGCTGTCGGGCGACTCCGACGAACTCATCATTCTGACGGGGGTCGCGCTGCTTCTCGGATTTATCAGCCTCGCGGAAATGACCGGTATCTCGATCGTCATTGGAGCGTTCGCCGCCGGGTTGGCGATCACGAGAGAGTTCCCGGACAAATTGGCACTCGAAGCAGGGCTCGAATCGTTCGACGACTTCTTCGCGGCGATTTTCTTCGTCACGGTCGGAAGCCTGATTACGATTCCCACGACACGAGCACTTCTGTTTGCGGCCGTTCTGTTCCTCGTTATCGTCGTCCTCAAGCCACTCGTGACGATCTACGCACTACTCTACCAGGGATACGAGACCAGGACGGCATCGCTGACAAGTTTCGGACTCGACCAAGTGAGTGAATTCGCCCTCATCATCGCGATCCAAGCGTTGATCCTCGGGCGAATTCAGCCGGATGTCTTCGAGGCGATCATTCTCGTTGCAGCACTGACGATGATCACGTCGACCGTTACCCGCCAGTACAGCGAGCCGCTGTATCGAGTGTTATCCAAACGTCTCCCATTGGAATCGACACACTCCAAGCTGAACAGCCGAAGTTCGGTCGACTCATCTCTCCGAGACCACGTCATTATCGTCGGGTATGGGCGACTTGGTACGCTGGCCGCGCAGACCTGTGAGGAGGAGGACCAGCCCTTCGTCGTCATCGATCACGATCCAGATCATCACGAATTAGCCACGAACCACGAGAACCACATTTTCGGAGATGCGGTAAGCAACGAGACGTTGCAACGAGCGAACGCCGATACTGCTCGATTGATCCTCTCGACAGTCGATGATCCCCGTGTGTCAAAGCGAATTCTGGGGCTAGACACGGAGGCAGACGTCGTGCTCCGGTCGAATCGTGTCGACGAAGCGGATCGCCTGTTAGGCGCAGGCGCAAGCTATGTCATCGTTCCTGATTTCCTGGCCTCGGAACAGTTATTGGAGAAGATACGAACGGTCCTTACTGACGACGTCTCCCTCGAGCAGTGGCGATTACAGAACAAACACCGTCTCCACGAGGAACTCGAATTTCGATAGTAGGGCGTTCTGAATCGGGCCTGAAATCGTGGAGTACCGCAGTGGTTCAGAGGTTCTGTTTGAGCCAAACCCCTATATTCACTGTCGAACATTCAAGACGTAATGGTTACTTCGACCTCCCAAGGCTCAATTCTCGTGCCGATCGCAAATCCGGAGACGGCAGACCAACTGGTCTCGACCGCTGTGGATTTGGCGACGGATACGGGACGCCCACTCGACCTGCTGACCGTGATTAGGGTCCCGGAACAACTCCCGCTTTCCGAAGGTGAGCGGCTGGTTTCGAACGAACGGGAGACGCTCAACTATGCGACGGAGTTGGTCAGTGATCAAGCGGTCGAAGTGACCAGCCGGATCCGCTTTGCTCGCTCGATTGCCAGCGGCATCCTCAGCGTAGCGAACGAACGGGATATCGACACGATCCTCATGGGGTGGCGGGGAAGACCGCGTCGCCGAGACATTATCTTGGGGTCGCATCTCGATCACGTACTCCGGGAGGCACCGTGCGACGTTCTCGTGAAACGAATGGACGATAACGAGGATATACAGCGAATTCTCCTGCCTGTTGCTGGTGGTCCAAACACCGAATTAGCAGCGAGCATGGCGGGCTCCCTTGCTCGGGTACACGATGCAGAGATCCACGTCATCATCGTCAATACACCGACCGAATCGGAGACAGCACGTAACGAGCGGGAAACAACGTTAGAGAACGTGATTGCAGGGTTTACTGGTGTCCCACTCATCACTCAGGAAACCGTTGAGAGCGACTCAGTCAGCGAGACAATCATAAAGCAATCAAAGACCGTTGACCTCGTTGTTCTCGGAGCGACTTCCGAAGATCTCTTCCGTCGTTCCGTTATCGGATCGCTACCGGAACAAGTAGGCAGGCAGTCGGAGAGTTCGGTGCTGATGGTCAAAGCGCATCAAAATCTCCCCTCACGGCTTGCACGGCTCGCCTCACGCATCCGACGTAACGCGGCCCTCGCTCGACGCTGAAATTTGTGGGCCTGATTCCGTAGGAGTTCTATTCCTTGGAACTCGTTCTTGAAACAGTGGTCGCCGAAATGTGCGACGGTTGCTTTGTCTATCTCTGTCAACTACCAAACTAGTAGAGGACAAGACTGATAGCCGTTAGACAGTAATGCCCGGCACAGATGGGGGAATACATCGAGTGCGACGGCTGCGGCTTTGTTCTCCGAGCTGTAGGCACTGCTGTCCCCCAGCCAAAAGAATGGGATTCATGCCCTGACTGTGGGGGTACTAATTTTAGTTTTCCAAGTGAGTGAGGCGCTGCACTAAGAAATTGGAAGAGTGTGAAAAGCCTTCATTTACAGAGGATGTCAATAGAGCGGTGATTTTTCGGGAGTTACTCGCCACACACTTATATCCATATCAACTAGGAAACGGTATTGGTGATGTTCGGTATTTCTCCTGACCTCGAAATCTTGCTGCAAAGCGCCGACGATCTTCCTTTCAGCAATCAGCCGTGGATGCTCGTCATCGCGATTCTCATAGGTGCGTACTTTCTCTCCCGGCTTATTGAGTGGGGCGGACACAAGCTATTGGATCAATCCGATCGATGGCCTGACGACTCAATCAATCGTATCTTCTTCGAGGAAATCCATATGCCGCTGTACGTCTCGGTGGCTCTTGGCGGAATATACGGTAGCCTGAGTGTTCTCGGATTCGTCGAATCGAGTTACTACATCGTCGGTGCTATCCTCTCGATACTCGTTGTGCTATGGATGCGAGCAGCGACTCGTATTGGAAGTCAGTGGATCGAAGCCGTGAATGCTACAGAAAGTGACTACGAGTTTTCCCCGATATTCAAGAACTTCTGGACCATCCTTCTCCTGATTGGGACCGGTATCAGCCTCCTCATTATCTGGGAGATCAACGTCACACCGTTTCTCGCTTCGGCAGGGATTATCGGAATCATCCTTGGGTTAGCCGCTCAGGAAGCCATTGGGAATTTGATCGGTGGCGTATCGCTGTATTTTGACGACACGTACAAAACGGGGGATGTGATCATTTTAGAGGACGGACAGCGAGGGACCGTGACTGACATCGGTATTCGGAGTACGACAGTCCTCACCCGTGACAATGTCTTGATTACAGTACCGAATTCCGTGTTGAATTCCGCCTCGGTCGTCAACGAGTCCGCTCCACAGCGTCGCAAGCGGATTCGAGTGCCGATTACGGTCGCGTACGGGACGGACTATCAAAAAGTGGAAGAGATTCTACTGGGCGTTTGTGATGAGATTCCGCTCCTCCTCGAATCGCCCTCGGCTCGGGTAATGTTCCGGGAATTCGGTGATTCTGCACTCCTCTTCGAACTGTGGGCCTTCGTTGCTCATCCATTTAGCGAACTCCGAGCAATCGATCAGATCAACCGGCTCGTGTATGACGAATTTGACGAGGCGGATATCGTGATCCCCTTCCCGCAACGGGAAATCAGCTTCCTCGATTCGGAACAAGACGTCCCTCCACAACAGCCTGTAGAACGAACATACGATGAGGAGGGGGTAGAACCGTCTAGGGATGAATCAAACAACTAAATAGATCTCCTCGTTCAACGCTCGTCCCCGATATTCTCCGAACTCATTAATGGCGGTCAATTCGTCTCTCTCGTATGGAGTGTAACCGTTGTGAATCAGGAGATGGGGTGCGAATGGAGATCCGATTCCAGAGTGAAGCGAAGATTATCACGTATCTGTGTCAGAACTGCGCCCGCTCGATGGCTGATGATCCGGAAATTCTCGAAGTCAACCCCTCTTCCCGTCGATAACTTCGTCTAAATATCTCTCGAAGGAGAGCACGTATTCTCCGACCTTCGACATTCCAATTTGGAACGAAAAATCCGATTACTGCCACGCTTGATAGAGTTCATCACGAGGCGTCGTAGAGTACTCTCCATCGTCGAATACCGTTACGCGCCCTGTCTCAGCGCTAAGGGTCATCGTCGTAACGGCATCAGGCCGCGCAGACGTGTCGGCGGCACTCATATGGCGTGATCCCATCCAATCGGCATACTGAATGCGAGATTCGGTCGACTGATTCGGATCAGACGAATAATCATGGAATCGGACCATCTGCTCCTGGACAATCCCGTCCACACTGATAACGACAGCTCCGTCACGCTCGCGAGCGACCTCAGTCGTTGCTTCATAGAAACTATCGACGTCATCAAGGACATCCCTGGATGTAGATACGGGCCATCGATTCGCTCCCATCGGATCTGCGTGATTTCTCACTGTGTGTCCCGAAACGATGGCAAAATAGAGTCCCGGACCAGTGACATACGGTTCATCCCAAGACTCGAATGCCAAACTAATATCCTCGAGACAGAACTTGAGGATGTCAATCAGCTTCTTCACACGTTCATGGGACTGATAATCGATATCCAACGACGCAGGAGTAGGCATGCCTATTTTTCGTGGAGTCACCCATAAATATCGCCCGCTACACTTGCTACCGTCCGCGTATTGCGATTTGGTGCTCTGGTCTGACGTACGGAGTCAGGCTATAGGTCGCGGGGCTGGACCGTCTTCCGGTCGTTGGCCTCGGCACGCTCGGCGGCGTCGTCGAGCAGTTCGGCGACCTCTTCGTTGAGGGCGTCGTAGAAATCTGCCGAGACGTTGTGGTCCGAGAGCGCGTCCTTCACGGCTGCTTTGACGATTAGGTCAGACATTCCATCGCGGACTTCTCTTGTCCACCATATAAAGGTTCGAAGTTCTCACGCAGGGTTCTCGCCTCGTCGTATCGAATATTGGCATCTGAGTACCAGAGAGAACATATGCCACCCCTCAAAAATAGAGAACAGGCAGATGCACGATCTAACTGGGTTCCAGCGGGATATCTTGTACGTAACCACCGGGCTCGAGGAACCACATGGGCTCGCAATCAAGGACGAACTCGACGACTACTACGAGCAGGAGATCAATCATGGCCGCCTCTATCCGAATCTCGACGATCTCGTCAACAAAGGACTGCTGGAGAAGGGTGAACTCGACAAGCGGACGAACGTGTACACGGTCACGCAACGCGGATTGCGGGAAATCGAGGCGCGACGTGAGTGGGAAAGTCAGTATTTAGAAGATGTGAACGCACCCACTACGTCGTAGAGTCATTATAAAAACGGGACTGCTTTACCCACTTCCCACGAATCCACAGTAAGATGGCTCGGCTCGTCTTCTATCACCACCCACAGGCCGAGAATTTCTCACTCAAATATAGCTCGGCATCGGTGGCAGAAATCCTGTCTCAGCGAGAGCAATCCGGCGAGTCGACAAAGCTCATCGGGTACCCCTTCGAAGCTCCAGTCTATGTGCTCTACGAAGGCGATTCAGAGATCGAATCAGCCCAAGATATCGACTTCGATCAGGAATGGCTGAGCGACCGTATTCGTGACCTCCCCCGTGCTGGGCAGGTTGTCGCATTCCGATTAGTAGAGTTGCTCGAAGCCGCGGTCGATGTTCGAGATGAGGATGAGTTCCGGCTCTACAAGGAGTTCGAACCGCAAAAGATCCAGCAGGCACTCGATCACGTCTCCTGGGGAGCACCACTTCCGACCGTCGCTGGAGAGGTGATGGCGAATTTGATCCTCCGACATTCCCTCCCGAATGCGAATCATCGAACTAGCATCGCGATGCTGCAGTTCTGTATTGAGAGTGTGGACCCGGATTTTGAGATGCCACGAACGCACGTCGACGACGATACCTGGCGAGAGTGGGTTGATCCCTATATCGTCGATTCCAAGCGGCTCATCACGGTCCGCCGGAACAATCTCCGTTTCAAGCAGCTCGAAGAGTTGGACGTCGACCTCGTCGAACGGAAAGACGGGATTCAAATCCGATTAGCCGAGTTCGAGCTTGATATGCACTGGCGAGAAGCCCTCTCAGAATACGCTGAGCAGCACGAATCCCACTGTACGGACTTCGCGCAGGCGGTTCTCGAACGAGCAGAACGGGACGATCTGCTCGACCGTCAAGGACCCACGAAACAAGAGTTCATCACGTATCTGGAGGCCGGGCTCGTCGAACGGGACTTCAGAGAAATGTTCTGATCAGTCGCGAAGTTCGGCGACTGACTGACCAACCTCACGGACGTGTTCACTTCGCTCGAGGTCGAGTTCCTCGGCGAGGTAGTCAACCGTCTCTTCGAGGCTCATACTAGAAAGAAACCCGTCTAACGGTATAAACCTAGTGCTGGCGCAGCAATGTAGCCCATCAGAGGAAGCGTCTGTGTATACCGAACTATGCACCCTTCGGGAAAACTGTGGAATCGGTGACTGCATAGCGATACCCACCGAAATTACGCAGTGTCGCCATTTGCTGTCCACCAACCGGACTCAATTGAATGAAACCCTCCGAAGCGATCGGGAGCGTTTCAGTCAGCAGGCTGTGCCTCCGTGGATGGTGTGCTGCCTGGCAGTTCGGGGATGGACAGGTCCACGCGGCGGAGGAGCTGGGCGTTGATCGCGACGATTACTGTACTCAACGACATCAGGAGCGCACCAACGGCGGGCGACAGCAGAATCCCGATCGGTGCCAACACGCCTGCTGCAAGCGGAATTGCGAAGACGTTGTAGCCGGCCGCCCAGACGATGTTCTCCTGCATCTTCCGGTAGCTCGCCTTACTGAGTTTCACGAGTCGCACTACATCCATCGGGTTGTTCTGCACGAGAATGACATCCGCCGACTGGACGGCGACGTCGGTGCCGCTCCCGATGGCGATCCCGACGTCGGCTCGCGTCAGCGCCGGCGCATCGTTCACACCGTCACCAACCATCCCCACGAGCTTCCCCTGGTCCTGGAGCTCCTGGACTTTCTCGTCCTTGTCCTCGGGGAGGACCTCGGCGAACACCGTGTCGATGCCCAGCTCGTCCGCGACAGCGTCGGCCACGTCCTGGGAGTCCCCAGTCAGCATCGCCACCTCGATGCCCAAGTCGTGGAGGGCATCGACGACGCGGAAACTCTCCTCACGGATCACGTCGGCCATCGCGAAAGCAGCGATCAGATCGCCGTCACGAACGAGATACACCACTGTCTGGGCGTTCTGTCCCGCCTCGTCAGCGAAGCGCTGGAGATGGGCGGGGATCTCGCTATCGAGCTGGGTCAACAGGTTCGGCCCACCGACGTACACCTCGTTTCCATCGACGTTTGCGCGAACCCCTCGCCCTTTGATCGCCTCGAAGGCGGTCGCGTCGGGAGTAGTTAGGTCTCGCTCGTCGGCGGCCTCGCGAATCGCTCGCGCGATCATGTGTTCGGAGTCGCTCTCGACGGCTGCCGCCAGCCCGAGCGCGTCGTCCTCGTCGACACCGTTGACGGTCGCCATATCCACGACGCCGTGTTCGCCCTCGGTAAGCGTCCCTGTCTTGTCGAAGATGATGGCATCCAGATTCCGTGCGTCCTCCATTGCGATGCGGTCGCGAACGAGCATCCCGTTGCGCGCCGCAAGTGAGGTGTTGATCGCGACGACCAGCGGGATGGCGAGCCCGAGGGCGTGTGGGCAGGCGATGACGAGCACCGTCACGACTCGCTCGATGACCGTCGCGTCGAACGAGACTGCGACCGTCCACGCAATCGCGGTCACGACTGCCGCCCCGAGCGCGACGTAGAACAGCCAGCCGGCCGCCCGGTCGGCCAACACTTGCGTCTTGGACTTGCTCTGTTGAGCTTCCTCGACGAGGCGCATGATGCCCGCGAGTGTTGTCTCCTCGCCCGTCGCACCGACGCGAACACGGAGACTCCCGTCGCCGTTGATGGTGCCGCCGATGACCTCGTCGCCAGGCTCTTTCGAGACGGGCTTGGACTCGCCGGTGATCATCGACTCGTTGACGTCGGAGTCACCCTCCTCGACGGTGCCGTCAGCAGGGACACTCGCGCCCGGCCGGACGAGCACGAGATCGCCTTCCGAGAGCTCACTGACGGGAACTTCTTCGGTCTCCCCGTCGTCGGTGATACGCTCGGCGGTGTCTGGCATCAGTTTCGCCAGTTCGTCGAGCGCGCTGGAGGCCCGCCGGACCGACCGCATCTCGATCCAGTGGCCCAGCAGCATGATGTCGATCAGCGTGACGAGCTCCCAGAAGAACGCCGACTGTGTGGGGAAAATCACGCTCGCGAGGCTGTAGACAAACGCGACGGTGATCGCCATCGAGATCAACGTCATCATCCCCGGCGACCGGTCTTTCAGCTCCGGGAGTGCCATCTGGAGGAATGGAACGCCACCGTACGCGAAGACGATGACCGCGAAGACGGGGTTGATCCACTCGCTGCCCGGGAACGCGGGGACGGAGAACCCGAGCCACTCCTGTAGCATTTCGCTGTACAGGAGAACGGGAATCGACAGGAGCGTCGAAACGAAGAAACGCCGCCGGAACATCTGCTCGTGGCCCTCGTGCATCCCGCCATGCCCCTCACCGTGGCCCTCATGGGAACCGTGGCCGTGCCCGTCGCCCTCGTGTCCGGCGTGTTCGTGCTGCTCGTGGGACGCCATCTCACCTGCCGCAGCAGGGTGAGCTTCCTCCTCTAGTAGCTCCTGTTCTACCCCTTCCTCGTCAGATTCCGCGACCGCTTCATCGTGCTCACCGTGTTCGTGCTGGTGACTGGTGGTGTCCGGCTGGTCCTCTCCTCCCGGGGAATTCTCAGTTGTATCTTTGTGGTCGTCCATGAGTCATGTTCTCTATTGAGGTGGTTCCGCCGGCTTCTTGAATCTTCGGCCCTGAGACCGTACAGCAGGACCAGCGTAGACGAGCTCCGAAGACAACAGTTAGTCGTCGTCTCGAAGCGACTTGTGCTATCCGCAGCGCACGATACTCAGGCGTGAGCGGTGTATCCCGCGTCTTCGACGGCCGCCACGAGGGCCGTGACCTCTGCCTCACCGTCGACACTTGCCTGTTCACTCTCCCTGTCGACGGTCACGGAAGTCACGCCAGTGACCTCTTCAAGGGCCTCTTCGACCGTCTGCTCGCAGTGACCGCACGACATTCCTTCCACGGTGATGGTCGTCGTCATACAGAGGTACATACGGCTCCCTCCCTTTAGCGGATTTCCCCTTCGATTATGCTGGTCTCTTGGGGGTCAAACTTTAGATTCCAAGTGATACGTGCAGCCGAAACGAACCAAATTTCAGATTCAGCAACTGACGATGCGGGAAGACTCAGGTACCGTTGTGGCGCTCCAGATACGTCTTCGCCGCTAAAAAGACGTATAGTGCGCCGATAGCCCGAATACCCGAGCGGAATCGCTCGTTCCATTCGACCGACTCCGGACGCTCGTACAGGAACGCGGTGGCAAATCTTCGATACAGATCGGGAAACAGGAAGACGATAGCGCCGAACACACCGGTAAGATTCATCAGCCACGCGTATGCTCGCCCATTGAGGAGGGAAATCGCAGCTATCAGAACGCCCTCAGACCGGATAGCTGGGCGGACCCACCCTCTCACTGTTCCCCCGCTTCGATTCGCAATCGCAAGTTTCTCGAAGAGACTGACGATTTTGTCCGGGAACAGCGCTGAGAGAGCGCCAAGGACACCCACGAGTGTTCGAATCATACGATACTGTACGACCGGTACGGACATAATTCCCGCTGCGACCCTACACTGGTGAGAATAAGGGGAATCCGAACAATAGCGACTTCGAATGAGGAACAACGCCCAGAGGCCGCTTCTCGAATGAACGTCCCGAATCCTCAGGGGTTCGGGGCATACAGGGCGTAGAGAATCGACAGCATCCCGGCGGCGGTGACGAGTGCTGCGACGAATCCTGCTTCGAAAATCGACACTTGGAGGAGTTCGAAGAGCACGCCCTCGAGGAGGCCGCCGAGCCCGACCAGCGCGAAGCCAGCCGCGACGTACAGGAGTAACTGCGTGTGATGCCGTTGGTATCCGCGATAGGCCTGGTAGGCGATCACCAGCGCCAGGGCGGTCGTGAACAGCTTGCCGATGACGAATAACGTGTGTTCCATGAGTCAGTCTCCCCGCATTTCCTCGAAGATGGACGTAATCCGGTCGGCGGGGTCCGGCCGAACATCGATCTGCACGTCGAAGCCCTCTGCTTGGAGGAGTACTTCGACACGCTCGAGTCGCGCCTCGTACTCGCTGTAGTGCCGTCCGCCGGGGTCGACGTGCGTGTACTCCTCGAGGAGGCCCTGCTCGACGAGGCGGGTGACACGCCGCGAGACGGTCGGGCGTGACATATCGCATTCCTCGCTGAGCTCCTTCGCGGAGAGTCGGTCGGTCTTCGTCGCCACGAGGATGTTGCGGGCGTACTCGTCGTCGAGTGTGGCGAAGATGTCCGACGGGTCGGCCTCCTCAGTCACACGTCCGTACTCGCTACAGGAGGGTAATATAGCCCGCCGGTTTTCTGACTCAGAACGCCGGCTCGCTATTATATCGTCTCTACCCGCCTACTGATAGTTGAAGGTGCAATAATTATGTCCACACTCGACTCCGGCATGAACCAGCTTGAGAGCAGAGTCGGCGGCCTGACCGTCGGCGGGAAAGTCCACAGCCTCAGCGCGTGGTTCGTGCTGGCGCTCCGTCTCATGATGGGCTACGCGTTCGCGTACTCCGGCTTCACGAAGATCACCGGCGAGTTCGCGGCCGGCGGCTACCTCTCGAACGTTGCGGCGACGAACGGCAACCCGCTGGCGGGCCTGTTCGCGTGGATGGGTTCGACGCCGTGGTTTGTCGAGTTCGCGAACGTCGCCGTGCCGTACGGCGAGCTGTTCATCGGCCTCGGCCTCCTCGTCGGCGCGTTCGTCCGCCTCGCGGCGTTCTTCGGCGCGCTGATGATGCTCATGTTCTACTTCGGCAACTGGGACATGGGTCACGGGTTCATCAACGGGGACTTCGCGTACATGCTCGTGTTCCTCGCGGTCGCCGCGTTCGCCGCGGGCCGCATCCTGGGCCTCGACCAGTACATCGAGAACTACGACGTCGGCGGCGAGACGCTCGTCGAGCGCTACCCCGCCCTCGAATACATCCTCGGCTAACCACGCCGAGACCGTTGGGAGTACAACAATGCAAAATCCAATTCAAGCACGCGGGATTCGTTCTCTGGGATTCATCGTCGTTGGGGCACTGACTCTGGCCGTCGTCGCCGGAATGGCGCTAACGCACGCGACCGTCCCAGAATCAATGATGTGGAGCTGGCACGACGGCATGTGGAACAGCGGCCACATGGCCGGCTGGGGTGGCTGGGGCTGGGGAATGATACTGTTCGGGCTCCTGTGGATGGCACTTCTGATCGCCCTCCCAGTCTACGCCGTTTACTGGCTGACAACGCGGTCCCCTACGGACGGCCATACTGATGACAGCGCACTCGCTGTTCTCCAAGAACGGTACGCTCGTGGCGAAATCGACGACGAGGAGTTTGATCACCGTCGCGCCCGCCTGGTGTCCGACGACGATCGTTTCTGACCGCGTTGGTGTTACTGTCTGAGGAGGCGTCTGAGGACGTAGTGGAGGATTCCGCCGTGTTCGATATAGGTTACGGCGGCCGGCGTGCCGACCTGTGCTGTGACCGGGAACTCGACAGTCGACCCGTCCGCACGCTCGGCGATAACGGTCAGTTCGTCCATCACGTCGAGCCCGTCATCGAGGCCGTGGATCGTGAAGACCTCCGACCCATCCAGACCGAGAGATTCCCACGAGTCGCCATCATCGAACTGCAGGGGAAGCACACCCATGCCGACGAGGTTGTCGCGGTAGATGCGCTCGTAACTCTCGGCGATGGTTGCGCGGACACCGAGCAGGTCCGTTCCTTTCGCCGCCCAGTCCCGGCTAGACCCAGTTCCGAACTCCTCGCCAGCCATCACGACGAGCGGTATCCCCTCGTCCCGATAGCGGCGACTGGCTTCGAACACCGTGGTTTGTTCGTCGGTCGGGTGGTGGATCGTGTAGCCACCCTCGACGTCGTCGAGCATCTCGTTCTCGATTCGGACGTTGGCGAACGTCCCCCGCATCATCACCTCGTGATTGCCCCGACGTGCGCCGTAGGTGTTGAACTCGTGTGGCTCGACACCGTGATCGAGCAGCCACTGACCTGCGGGGAGGTCGGGACCGAACGGGCCGGCTGGACTGATGTGGTCGGTCGTAACGGTATCGCCGAGCGTCAGTAGACAGCGTGCGTCCTCGATATCGGCGACGCCGGGTTTCTCTACCGGGAAGTCCTTGAAGAACGGCGGTTCACGGATGTATGTCGAGTCCTCATCCCACTCGTAGACGTCACCCGTGGGCGCGTCGAGAGCAGCCCATCGCTCATCGCCCTCGAACACGGAGGCGTACTTCTCCTCGAACATCTCCGGAGAGACGTTCTCGTGGATTGCGGCCTGCACGTCCGCTGCGTCCGGCCAGATGTCCGCCAGATAGACTGGGTTACCCTCATCGTCAGTGCCCAGCGGCTCGTGTTCGAGATCGATGTCCATCCGCCCTGCGAGCCCGTAGGCGACGACGAGCGGCGGGCTCGCGAGGTAGTTCGCGCGGATCTTCGGGTGGATACGCGCCTCGAAGTTCCGGTTCCCGGAGAGAACGCTCGTCGTCCAGAGGTCGTGGTCGTCGATTGCCTGCTCGATGGGATCGGGAAGCGGCCCAGCGTTACCGATACAGGTGGTACAGCCGTAGCCGACGACGGCGTACCCGAGCTCTTCGAGATACGGAAGCAGCCCCGATTCTTCGAGATACTGCGTGACGACACGGCTACCCGGTGCGAGACTCGTCTTGACGTACGGCGGGACGTCTAGGCCTTTCTCGACGGCGTTCTGGGCGAGCAGTCCAGCAGCGATCATCACCGACGGGTTCGACGTGTTCGTACAGCTCGTGATGGCGCTGACGAGGACGTCTCCGTGTCCGATTTCGACCGTCTCACCGTCGAGGTCGACCTCGACACGTTTGGTTAACGGGTGCAGTTCCGATTCGGGTTCGACCTGAACGCCACCGTCGGTCTCCGCATCAGCTGCACCACCCTCACCGAGCCACCGCTGCAAGGCGTCCTCGTCGACATCATCGAGGTCGTCCTCGAACTCCCCGTGGAGAAGTCCCCGGAAGCTCTGTTTCACGTCCCCCATCGGAATCCGGTCCTGTGGCCGCTTGTGTCCGGCCAGACTCGGTTCGACTGTCGAGAGGTCGAACTCGACGACCTCAGTATATTCTGGTTCCTGTTCCCCGAACAGCCCTTGGGCTTCGAGGTACTCGCGAACAAGGTCGATGTGGGCGGGGTCACGCCCGGTGAGTTCGAGATACTCGAGCGTCTGCTCGTCGACCGGGAACATACTGATCGTCGAGCCCTGTTCGGGCGCCATATTGGCGATCGTGGCCCGGTCGGGGACTGTGAGATTCTCCACACCGGGACCGAAGAACTCCACGAACCGGTCGACGACGCCGACCTCGCGGAGTCGTTCGGTGATGTGGAGCACGAGATCCGTAGCCGTCGCGCCCTCGGGTAATTCGCCTTCGAGACGGACGCCGACGACCTCGGGGAGTTTCATCGTGACCGGTTGACCGAGCATCGCCGCTTCCGCTTCGATGCCGCCGACGCCCCAACCGACCACACCGATGCCACCGATCATCGGGGTGTGGCTGTCCGTGCCGACGAGCGTGTCCGGCAGGAGCCAGTTCTCGCCGTCTTGCTCGCGGGCGTGGACGACCCGACCCAGATGTTCGAGATTCACCTGGTGGACGATACCGGTCCCCGGCGGGACGACGTTGAAGTTCTCGAAGGCGTTCTGCGCCCACTTGATCGCGCGATACCGTTCGGCGTTGCGCTCGTACTCCAGTTCGACGTTCTTCTCGTAGGCGTCCTCGGAGTCGAAGTAGTCGACTTGGACGCTGTGGTCGATTACGAGATCAATAGGGATCTCTGGTTCGACCAGGGTCGGGTCCCGATCTTTGCGGTCGACTTCGGATCGAAGGGCCGCCAGGTCGACAACTGCGGGCACGCCAGTGAGATCCTGTAGGACGACTCGTGATGGAGAGAACGGAACCTCTGCGTCCGGTACGTCTGGCTTCCAGCCAGCAGCATTCTTGACATCCGCTGCAGTAACAGTTTCGCCGTCGGCGTTCCGGAGCACCGACTCAAGCAGAATACGGATGCTCACAGGGAGCGTGTCGAGGTCACAGAGCCCCTGCTCTTCGAGTGCTCGAAGATCGGCCATCTTGTACGTCGTCCCGTCGACGTCGAGCTCGCGGACGGCATCGAACGGAAGTGTATCAGTCATAGTATCTACACCTGGGATTGGCAGTCGTATCAATCCCTCTCCGAATCCGATTCGACGAGAATCGGGATTTGTTACGCAGAGGCATCGTATCCAGCGTCTTCGACCACAGTCACAAGCTCATCCCGTTCAGCGGACCCCTCGACCGTCGCGGATTCTGAGTCACGATCCGCAGTAGCGGACGTAACCCCCTCAACTTCTTCGAGTGCCTCTTCGACGGTCTGCTCGCAATGTTCACAGGTCATTCCTTCGACGGTGATTGTCTGAGTCATATCCATTCGTAGATAGGGGCGAGTATTCTATGTGGTTTTCTGCTTAGAATCCAATGTTGTCGCAGCCCTAGATCACCGATTTCGAAGGTGTGTTGTGGGCAACAATAATGTATCCTGCGAGACGAAGCGGTCGTATGCGCAATTTGGATGAAACCGACTTAGAAATCCTCTCGTTACTCGCTGATGACGCCCGCCGCCCGTTCAGCGATATTGGCGAGGAGGTCGACTTGTCGGGGCCAGCCGTGTCTGACCGGGTAAAGCGATTACAGGAAGCTGGCATCATTAACAACTTCACGATTGACGTCAACCGGGCTCATCTCCGAGCTGGTGTACCGGTATTTATTCAGGCCGAAATCGGCTCAGCGTCGTTGGAGGCCGCCCGCGAGCGGGCTCGAGAGTCAGATGGCGTTGAACACGTCTTCACGACCTCCGAAGGAGATCTTTGGTTCTATGCCCGTGTTGAAGCCCAGAACGTACGTCAGTGGGTAGATGGACTCTTTAACGAGATCGATGTAGCAGATTACACCGTCACGCTAATTGACGAGCTTGAATGGACGCCGTCCGTTGATGGCGTCGAATTTGCACTCACCTGTGCTGAATGTAACAATACCGTTGATAATCAAGGTGAAACGACGAGAATCGACGGAGAGATCTATCACTTCTGTTGTCCGTCCTGTCTCACACGGTTCGACGATCGGTATCAGCGACTCGAAGAGGGAGCGTAACGCTGTCTTTGGAATCCAAATTTTCCTGCAGTCGAAACCCCGCCTCTCGAAGCAGTAAATCGCCTAAACCTAGACCCCGTATAGTAGAACAAGCATGACAAGCCAAACAATCCATCTTGATATCACGGGAATGTCCTGCGCCAACTGTTCGGCGACGATCCAGGACACTCTCGAATCGCTCGACGGGGTATCGGAGGCGGATGCGAACTTCGCCACCGACGAGGGTTCCGTCACCTACGACCCTGAAGAGGTATCGCTCAAAGAAATCTACGACGCGATCGACGAGGCCGGGTACGGCGCAGTCTCTGAGACGGTAACGATTGCCATCTCCGATATGACCTGTGCCAACTGCGCCGAGACCAACCAAACCGCTCTTGAAAATATTCCGGGCGTCGTTAATGCGGAGGTCAATTACGCAACCGACGAAGCACAGGTCACCTACAATCCTGCGGAAGTATCTATTGGTGCGCTGTACGATGCTATCGAGGAGGCTGGCTACTCGCCCGTCCGCGAAGATGGTGCCGACGAAGAGTCGGGCCAGGACGCACGAGATGCCGCCCGTCAAGCCGAAACTCGGAAACAACTCAGGTTGACCCTCTTTGGGGCAGTGTTATCGGCACCGTTGCTCTTCTTCCTCATCGACAATTATCTGCTCGGTGGCGCGATCGTCCCTGAAGCCGTCTTCGGTGTGGAACTTGGCTGGGTTGAGTTCCTCCTCGCCACGCCGGTACAGGCGATCCTCGGCTGGCCGTTCTATAAGAACTCGTACAAGGCGATCGTGAAGAACGGCCGCGCCAATATGGACGTGCTGATTGCGATCGGTTCAACAACGGCCTATCTATACTCTGTGGCAGTCCTTGCTGAACTCATTGCAGGTGGACTTTATTTCGACACGGCAGCCCTCATCCTCGTGTTCATCACGTTGGGTAACTATCTCGAAGCTCGGTCGAAGGGCCAAGCGGGTGAGGCCCTCCGAAAGCTCCTCGAAATGGAAGCCGAAACGGCGACCATTGTCCGCGAGGACGGCAGTGAAGAAGAAGTTCCGCTTGAAGAGGTCACAACTGGTGACCGGATGAAAATCCGTCCAGGTGAGAAGATTCCCACAGACGGTGTCGTTGTCGACGGTCAGTCTGCCGTCGACGAGTCAATGGTCACTGGCGAATCTGTGCCTGTCGAGAAAGAGGAGGGCGATGAGGTCGTCGGCTCGACGATTAACGAGAACGGCGTCCTTGTCGTGGAGGCGACGAAGGTTGGAGAAGACACGGCCCTCCAACAGATCGTCCAGACAGTCAAGGAGGCCCAGTCGCGCCAGCCCGACATCCAGAATCTCGCCGACCGCATCTCCGCGTACTTCGTGCCTGCGGTCATCGCGAACGCCCTTCTCTGGGGTGTCGTCTGGTTCCTGTTCCCCGAGGCTCTCGCTGGCTTCGTCGACTGGCTCCCGCTGTGGGGTCAGGTTGCTGGCGGCCCGGCCCCGGTCGGTGGGACCGTTTCAGTCTTCGAGTTCGCGATAATTGTCTTCGCGTCCTCGATCCTCATCGCCTGTCCCTGTGCGCTGGGGCTGGCGACGCCCGCAGCGACGATGGTCGGGACGACGATTGGTGCCCAGAACGGCGTCCTGTTCAAGGGCGGTGACATCCTCGAACGAGCGAAAGACGTCGATACAGTCGTCTTCGACAAGACGGGCACACTCACCGAAGGGGAAATGGAACTCACCGACGTGGTCGTCTTTGATAGCGATGGAAATGTGGTGACTGACGGTGGCGAGCCGACCCCAGATGGTGGACAGCTCAGCACCCGTGAGCGCCTCTCAGAGGATGATGTGCTTCGACTGGCGGCGATAGCTGAAAGCGGCAGCGAACACCCGCTCGCCCGTGCAATCGTCGAAGGGGCCGAAGAACGCGGCCTGGACGTGACTGAGCCTGACGACTTCGAGAACGTTCCGGGCCACGGGATCAAAGCAGTCATTGGTGACAGCGAGGTGCTGGTCGGCAACCGCAAGCTGCTGCGGGACAACGGGATCGACCCCTCTCCCGCTGAGGAGACGATGGAACGCCTCGAGAACGAGGGGAAGACGGCGATGCTGGTCGCCTACGAGGGGGAGCTCGTGGGTGTGGTCGCCGACGCCGACACAGTGAAGG
>NZ_CP040329.1 GCF_005576615.1 Natrinema versiforme | reverse complement strand
GGGACGAACCAGACCGGTGGCTCCGGGAGATCGGGCGCGGCCCGACGCACCCGCCGCTCGACGAGTCCGCCGACCCACCGGATGGGTGGGCCGACGACCCAGCCGATGAAGCGGGTCACGGGGTCGGTGCTGGTCACGGTCACTCTGTGGTCCGCCGGGGCCTTCTAACCGGGAGAAGTGTTTGGTGGAAGGGGTGAGTGCTACCCCTGAGTGCCTACCTACTACTACTGAACCCTACCGAGGGTACCTAATCGCACTACGGCGGGTACCCCGTAGGTACCTACTGAGGGTACTACTGAGGGTACTACTGAGCCCTTGCTGAGCCCTTCGTTCGGTGCTTTCTAGTCACCCCGCTGAGGGGTAGGGGTATGGCCGGTTCCGTCGTGATGCGCGTCTGCTCGTGCCGCTTCTGTGAACGGGATGACCTGACCCCGCAGGGCCTCCGCGAGCACCAGCGGTGGTGCGACGAGAACCCGCACCCCGGCATCACCCCCGAGAAGCAGGACGAGCTTCGCGAGAGGGGCGTGCTGGACTGACTCAGCCGTCCGGGGGCGGGTCGCCCCTCCGAACGTCGGTGCAGGTCGTGAGCCGCGTCACGCCGCCGCCTGCGCCGCTCACGTCGTACTCCTCGCCGTCGCCGTCCTCGATGGCGACGAGTTCCCAGTCGGACAGCACCGGGTCGCTCCGGTTCGTCGCCATATACTCCTGCGCCCCCTGAGACGGCCGCCACCGGCGTTTCCCGGTCGCCCAGAGCACCGCATTCGACTTCTGGACGTGCTCGGGGGCCTCTGTCGGGTCCTCGCCGTAGGCTCCGAGGTACTCCGCGAGGTACGTCCCGAGGTTCTCGATGGTGTCCTCGCTCCTGTCAGCGCCGACGTGGTTCACCGAGACGGTGGTGTCGTCGGCGAGGTCGTGCGCGTCCCGCCCCGCGCCGTCGCAGTTCCGCAGGTGCGCCTCGATGACCGGCGCGAACGTCTCCTGCGTCACCGGGCCGTCCACGAACACGGCCATATGGATGTGGATGTACCCGCTCTTGTGCGGTTCGAGGATGGCGAGACGTTCGTACCGCCGTCCCTCCATCTCCCGGCGCAGGGCTCGCGTGACGGCCTCCCACGACGACAGCAGGCCGTCGAGGTGGTCGACCGGCGGCAGCGGGTCGCCATCGTCGTCGGTCGAGGACGCCGTGAAGGTGAGCATCGCCGTGTGGAGCCGCTTCCCGTAGTCGTCCCGCAGGCCCCGTTCGAGGTCCTTCAGCTTCGCGTACTGCTTGTCGCAGTAGTCCGGGTCGAACCGGTGCGGGTCGGACCCTCGCACCCTGTCACCGACCGAGTTCTCGAAGATCGCGCTCGTTCCCTCCTTGTCCTCGATGTAGTCGCGCCAGCGCCACGTCGCCTCTCGCCAACTGAGCGCGTCCACTCCCTCCAGCGTCGTCTCGCACACCTCGGCGCGGAGGTCCACGCCGTCCCTCTCGGTGAGGGGTGTCTTGAGAGAACGGCGGGAAGACGGGCCAGCGCGTCCCTTCTCGGTGTCTGCCGGGTTAGTCTTGGAAGGCCGAGAGACTGGGGCAGACCGGCTCATCGTCGCACCCACCCCGGTGCGTGCTCGGAGCACAGCACCCGCTTCCCCTCCGCCGTCCGCACCGCCAGCAGCACCGCCGACCGCCGACAGCCCAGCGCCCCACAGCAGTCCGCACCGACCGCGAACCGCGACTGCACCGCACCGCCTTCTCGATGCCCCCCTCCCTGCCGCTCGGGGGGCTGCGCGGTGGCTTCCGGGGCGGGGGGCGAGCCCCCGCTTCCGGCGGCTCCGGCGCTCTCGGCGCTCGGGGCGCTCGCGCCTCGACCGCTCGCTCCGCTCGCGGTCGCGCCTCCGCTCTCCACCGCTTGCGGCGGCTGTGTGGCCTTCTGAGTACGTTTCTCGCCCCGCTCCTCTCGGGAGTAAACCCTATCAGGTCGGGCGAGGAAGGAACAGGTGTACGCTTCCGAGCGTGCGTCACCGCCAAGATGACGACTGCGTTGGGGAAGTGCCGTGCGACCAACACGGCCCTGTTCCTTCCCCGACTTCCGTTCTATCGTTCGTTAGTTACCTCCACGTCCTGCCCGTCGTCACTTAGTTCTTCCCGCTGAGCGACCGTCTCCCACGCCTCTCGCACCTCTATGAACCGGTCGGCGTCTCCACCTTGGTCCGGGTGCGTCTCCACCGCGAGAGCGCGGTACGCGGCCTTCACCTCCGCCTTCTCCGGGGCTGGCGGGTGCTCTACCTCCAGCGTCTCCAGCGCCTCCGCCACCGCGTCCGCGTCCTCGTCGCCGTCGGTCGGGTCAGGGTCACGCTCCGCCGTCGCCTCCGGCTCCGGCTCCGCGTGCTCCCTCCGGCGTCCTGCGGGGTGGGGGTCGTCCGCACCGCTCGTCTGGTCTGTGACGAGCTCCGCGACGACCGCCGCCAGCATCGCGCCGACGACAGCGACA